>NZ_JBHIMP010000157.1:0-1066 GCF_042194175.1 Bartonella sp. MR168JLCBS
TACCCCACGACATCCAGTTTCACCGCCAACCATTTCACCAAAAACCAACTCTTCAGAAGCTAGCATATCAGCAGCAATCAACCTCGTAGCTTAATCTTCGTAAAATCCCTTTTCTCTTCAGTTCTTGAAGAAGGAAAACACTCAAGTTTAGAGTCTGTCCTTTTCAATTCTGCTCTGCGCAGACATTTTTTATAAACCAACAGCCAACTTCACCGACAGCCACTCCACCAAGAAGTCCGCCTCGACCTAACTCACCAGCAACCATACCATAAACTGAAGAAAGATGAAGAAGTGGTTCTTGTTCCGCATCCGAAAAAAAACTTCTGATTGAAACGCCACACTCTTTTGCATAACCAGTAGGTTGATTAAAATAAAAAATACAAGATCTCACTTTTTCTGTTGACAATAGAGGGAAAATCGTATTTAATGACATATGCGGGGGAGGTTTTTTTGTATCTAGATTTCACCGTATCCCCAGTTTCAATATAAAGACCTAGTATTTAATATAAAGGCGAAGTAAAAAGAAGCGAAGCATTCAAGCGAGTCAGGATGCGTGAGCTACTCTGTCCTACTAGGCCAATGTGTATGAATTTGTTGGTAAAGTGAGCCATGTCAGTGCGGAGGAAAAACCCAGTTTTCATATCCTAGAAAAGGATTCATCCGTTAATCCTCCCGTTTAATCTTCTGGCAAATCTGCCGACCGACAATACCTTTGAAACGCTTCACTTTACCCTTGCGGATTATCGTGTTAAAAGTGAAAGCATTTTTTCAAAAACCAATAAAGAATTGACCATAAAAATAAGAAATTGATCAATTGTATTGCTCATGTACTTCCTCAAAAGCAAGCCAATGATGGATGCAGCCATCCTCAAAGCAATGTGGATTGTTGCTGACAATAAAAGGGCTATTCATTTTAAGGCTTTCATCCGGCTTAAAACCTTCCAACCATTCGTTTTAAACCTTTAACTCCAAACAATTCATTCGTTGAGATTTCCTCTCTGATCTACGTATAACCAAAGATCTACATCCAGCTAAACATGCGCATATTGGAAGACTTATCAGGAAA
>NZ_JBHIMP010000158.1:0-523 GCF_042194175.1 Bartonella sp. MR168JLCBS
TTCTTCGTTTTCACAAACGCTACCCCTAATTGTATTCACAAATGTTACGCCGTATTAATCTTCTGCAAAGAATCACACAAATGAATGGGAAGTGTGTTCTATTTTAGTAAATAGAGCTTTAAAAACTTCCAAAAACATTTTCCAGAAATAGTTTGAAAGAGTGATATTTGATTTTCCTGCTCTCAAGATTTGAATTGAAAAATTATTTCTCTATTTTTGCTTTTTTTACTCTTTTTTCATTACATTAAAAACCTATTAACCCATTATAAACTGAGCATGTGCAACTAAAAAAGGATATCTTCATTTTGCTATTCGTCTAGCATTTATCATTTTGTGCTCCTATTCTTTCAAATCCTTATTCGTAATTTCTTTTTTACAAACTCTGATAATCACATTCGCTTGAAATGATTGCACATTGATTTTTTCTTCAAGCGAAGAAAGCAAATTAAAGCACAAAAGACAGCAAAACCGTAAATTGGAAACAACGATAAAAGCATACAAGTAAACATAAGAAAGCTTATAT
>NZ_JBHIMP010000158.1:545-1066 GCF_042194175.1 Bartonella sp. MR168JLCBS
GTGAGATTCAGTTCTAAATAATTTTGTTTCTTGTGGTTATTACTATAAACTTGTGATCATACAAACAAAGAGGATCATTATGAAGATAATCGTCGCTGTTAAACATGTTGTTGATTATAACATCAAAATACGCGTCAAACCCGATAACACAGGCGTTAATCTGTCCCATGTAAAAATGTCCATGAACCCTTTTGACGAAATTGCCGTAGAGGAAGCAATCCGCCAAAAAGAATCCGGCAAAATTTCAGAAGTCGTTCTTGTTTCAATTGGACCAGAAGCAGCACAAGAAACCTTACGAACAGGGCTTGCAATGGGTGCAGATCGTGCGCTCCTTGTAACAACGCAAGAAACACTCGAACCTTTAGCAATTGCTAAAATTCTCAAGGTCATTGTTCACGAAGAACAACCAGATATGGTTTTTTTAGGCAAACAAACTATTGATGATGAGAGCAAACAAACCGGACAAATGTTCGCTGCCCTTCTTGGTTGGGGACAAGCGACTTTTGCCTACAGCCCGGACA
>NZ_JBHIMP010000017.1:0-26635 GCF_042194175.1 Bartonella sp. MR168JLCBS
CTTGTGCACAAAGAGATCTCAATCCGGCAGAAGAGATTTATAGAATAGCGCAAAATCTTGGCTATCAGAACCAAGCAGTGCAAGCGAATAATCAAGTTGCAGAACTTCAAAGCCGTCAGAATTCTGCGAGAACCTTAACGGCGTCTGGTGGAGGGGGGAGTACAGGTCCACTTTCATGGGAAACGATGAACGCTATGACGGATAAAGAGTTTCAAGCATGGTACAGCAATCCAAAGAACCGAGTGCTTATACGCAAATTGAGTGGTGCGGATGATGAAGATTAAGTGAAAGACTTGTAGAGAATAAGCCGCCTTTGGTGCGGGTTAGTAGTCCGGCTTTAAGCCGGTTTTTTTATAGCAAAGAAAGGTGAAATAAATGGCAACAACACATATAGGGATTAATGATCCCCATGCGTTAAAAACATGGGCGAGAATGCTTGATGCGGAGGTCTCCAAAGCAACTCCTATTGCTCCTTTGATGGGGCAGGATTCCAATAGCATTATTCAGGTGAAAACAGAGACGCAAAAAGGCAAAGGGGATTGTGTAACATTTAGTCTGCGAGCTCAGTTATCAGGACGTGGTGTGAGTGAGGGTGAAACCCTTGAAGGCAATGAAGAGGCACTCCAATTCCTTCATGATAAACTGTATATCAATGAACTTTATCATGGAACAAGAATTGCCAATGAAGGCACTATTGATAATCAGCGCACATTGTTTAATTTGCGCGAAGAAGCCAAAAACAGTTTATCAGATTGGTATGCGGACCGTTTGAGTTTGATGTTTTTCGTTCACGCTTGCGGTTATACAGCCAACAGGCTTAATTTTGAGGGAGAACTGGTTGATCTTGATCCTCTTTTTTGGGGCTTTAATGCACCATTAGCTCCAAGCAGTAAGCGCATTGTGCGACCAGAAGCAAAAACCAAGGATGAAGAGCTTACAGAAAAAGCCAAACACAGCTTTAATCTTAAATTGATAGATGAAGCGGTTCAGTGCGCTAAGCTAGCGAATCCTAAAATTAGACCGGTTCGCGTGAATGGCGAGAGTGTTTATGTGTTGTATTTGCATCCCATTCAGGTGACACAATTGCGCACTAATACAGAGACGGGTCAATGGCTTGATATTCAGAAAGCTGCTTATACCGGTTCGCGTTCCAAAAACCCAATCTTTGATGGTTCTCTAGGCATGTACAACGGTGTGATTTTACGTGAATCAGAGCATGTCACCAATGGTGTTAAATCCACGGATAGTACACGTCTTGCAGGTGTGCGCCGTGCTGTTTTGCTTGGAGCGCAAAGTGTCGTTATGGCATTTGGTAAGAGTTACGGTAAGACCCGCTATAAAATCGAAGAAGAAACCTTCGACTACAAACGCGAATACGGTTTTGGAGTGCATACAATTATGGGCATGAAGAAAACGCGTTTCCAAATGCCCGGAAGAGCACAAGGAGCCCAAGATTTTGGAACGATAGTTATCCCCACCTACAGCGGTGAAGTTGAGTGATGAGGAAAGGAAATAGGACATGGTAGATGGCGTAACAGGACACTTACACGGCAGAGATCTTCATACACATCAGGTCAGTTTTTTGCGTTTGAATATCTCGCATAAAGATAAGCATTTGACGCGCAAAATCGGGACTTTACCGCGTGGTGCAATGATCCTTTCGATTAAAGCGTTTGTGAAGACAGCGTTTTCAGAAGCGAAGTTGAAGATAGGAAGTACCTATGGGGGTAATGAGTTTAGTGAAAAGGACATCAAAGCCCAAGGTACGCAAGATTTTACATCAACCAACCAAAAAGAGTTTGTTCCAGAAGATCAAGAGCTTACGCTTTATGCAACACGGGATAAAACAACCGCGGCTGGAGAGTGTGTTGTGGTCGTGCAATTCGTGACCAATCGTTGAGAGGTATAGGGGAAGGCTTAATTCCCCTCACGATTTATGGAGCAGATTGTACAGAGAGTTGCAAATTAAGGGCAGATAAGACAGCGACTAAGGTAGAAAGTTTAGGGTCACCTGTTTTGCTTAAAGAGCGGTATAATCCACTGCGTTCGCGATTGGTTTCTTTTGCTAAGGCACTCATATTTTGTGCTCTAGCAACAATGCCAAGGGCATCCGCTATATGAGAGGCATCACCAGTTTTGAAGGCTTCATTTAAAAAGACTTCTTGAGATTCTGGTGTTGTGAGGTGTTTTTCAAAGTTAAAGGTTTTCAATTTCATTTTTAAGATCCTCTAAAAGAGATAAGGCTTTTTGAATATCACTGGATTGTGTGGATTTGTCACCACCACAAAGCAATATAATGATTTTATCGCCTTTTTTTGTAAAATAAATTCGGTAACCAGCACCATAGTGGATACGTAATTCACCTATACCATTAAAAAACTTTGCATCACCCAAAAGCCCTGAACGAATTCTATGAAGCCTTGCAAGAATTATATTAGCAGCTTTTCTGTCTTTAAGTTTTTCTAACCAGTTATCGAATTCATCTGTTGTTTTTATTATCGCTACCATCAGTGCACTATACTACACAAAATATATAATATCAATTGTAATAATTTTTACTGAAAGGTATTTTGATGACACGTCATTATATTCGGGTTAAGACCGGAGGACCAATACCTGTAAAGCGAGATGTTTATCGTCATAAGAGGACACTTTCGCACCTTGTGTCGGTCATTCAAGATGAGATTGATGACATAGCCGATGAGTATGTTCATCAAATCCAAGAAAGTATTTTTGCAGCCATTCGTTTTTGTGAACGGGAGACCTTTTACTTTAACGAAAGCCGTGATGTGGTGTTTGAGACACGGGCGGGACAAGGTGTTTATGATGCAAGCACTACCAGCCATATCGAAAGTGCTGTTAAAATCAAAAACGTTTATCTGAGTTCGATAACATATTATGCATAAAAAACTAATAAAGTCAATAGGTTGTGTGAAATTATTTTATATGAATCCACTTAAGAATCCACACTTTTATGCATGATTCATTTGATCATTTTTTATATAAGATTGCCATGCATGAATAGACCATAAAAAGCAAATCATGATGTAAATGTTATAACGCATGTAAACGTTCAAATGAAATGAAAAGCAGCTATCATTCATAACAGTTCATAAATTTTATGATACGTTTTTATCACTCAAATCGCATTGTTTAAAATTTAGTCGTTTGGAATTATCGATAACATACGTTTAAAGAATGGTATGAGTTTTGCTCTTTTTTGAGCGAAACCTTAAAAAGGAATAATCGTTTGAAACTGTCATAAGCTTATAGGTTTAATTTATAAAGATTGCATAAAAGGATTTAAAGATAAGATCACTTTTAAAAACGCTTTCTAAAAGTTTAGAAAATGATAAGTAATCAGCATAAATATAGTATCATTACATATAGAATGAAAATCACAATGTTATGTCTTATGAAAGAGAAAGCTTTTTAATGATATAACGCAAGCAAGAAGACTTCAAAACCATTGTAACATCATAAGGTATGGGATTTTATTCAATTTTGAGTCAAAAGCTGTAATGTTTAAAGAATGCTCTATTCTAAGATAATGCCCCCAAAAATGGACCGGCTAATTTTTAAAGAAATTAGGTTTTAATGAAAAGTACAAATACGCTTATGAGAACCTCTTTAAATGCACGTTTAAACGTTTGAAACATAAAATGAGATCTTTATAAGAAACGTTAAAACTTCTTTTTATCACAGTTATAACTTAGTTATCATTTGCTCTTAAGAACGTTTCATTTATGAAAAACGAAGATCTAGATTTCACAGCAGAGCAAAATCTTGAAAACCTTACATTTTATAAAAGCGTTTGTTTATTTTTCTTATGAGAGATTGTTTTGAAAACCAATGCTCGTAAATGTAAAAATGGATTTTGTTACAAACTTTCACTTAATACACATTTGCTTTATTTACGTTCCTTTTGATAAGTTTTCATATCTCTAATAGAGCGCTTGCAATATGATACGTTTTGTATATATGCATTCATTACTCCATGTGGATGATTCATTTTAATCATTAGAATAGACATTTGAAAGCCGCGTCATATCACTTGGCACGGCTTTTTTTTATTTTACTCTCTCTTTTATGATATGTTTATAGCAATGCATTTTATATGCGTTTATAACCATAAAGAAGGCACGCCCCCATGTCTCTTTTTATTCTGTTTTATCAGTTATATTGATAACATTATCGTTTTCATAAACCTCACATTTTTTTGGAACGACACTTACTTTACTTTGACTGTTTAATTTTGCATTGCCATAGGCTTTTCCCCAGACCTTGGCATGATAGGAAACCTTGGCATTACCATAAACAGAGCCATAAACTTCAGCATAGCCACTCACAATAACATTGCCATAAACCTTGCCATAAATTTTAGCATGACCTTTGACAATAGCATGGTTATAAATCTTGGCATGGCTGTAAACACAGACAGAGCCAGAAACCTGAGCATGCCCATAAACCCTTGCATAATTATAAACCCAAGCATTATAAGAAATATGCGCATTATCATAAACATGGGCTTCTGTATAAATACGAGCGCTCCCACACACCTGGGCATTGCCATAAACATAGCCAGATATACGTGCATTACTATAGACACAAGCATTGTCATAAACTTTAGCATATTGAGAGATAAAAGCCTTACCATAGACCTCAGCATTGCCATAGACATGACCACAAACCTGAGAAAAATGGCGTATTTTTGCATTTTCATAAACACGGGCATAGCCATAAACCCACGCATTATCATACACCCAGCAATTGCCATCATGAGAGAGGTTGCTTTCCTTTTCAATAAAGCCCCCAAGATCCCCCACTTTGACATCATCAAAATCTTTTAAAGCTTTAATGCGATAAAGGTTTGTAATTTTCTTAGTAATCCTATCTTTGATTTGTTTAATTTCATTGGTTAATTCATATTTTTTGCACATAAAGATACCCTCACAATCTAATGTGATAAACGTTTGCTAAAATTTGAAATGAGATGTTTAAAGAAGGGCGCCCCCGCCGCGCCCGCGCGTCTTTACGCAGCGTCTTTTATGGTTTGTTCACAAATTTTGATATGACCGTTCAATTTTTTGGTATCTATATATGAATTGCCAAAAACACTCACTTGATCACAAATGTATGTATAGCCTGTAATTTTTGCATTTTCATAAATATAAGCATCATCACCAACCACAGCAAAAAACCAAACTTGAGCATTGTCATAAATTCTTGCATTGCCATAAGCTTGCGCATAGCCAGTCAATAAAGCGTTATCATAGATTTTAGCATGACCTTTTATAACAGCCCTGTCAGATACCTCAGCATGATTCAAAACGCAGGCATGATCGTAAACATAAGTTATTCCAAAAACCAAGGCATGATCAGCAACCCTTGCATTGCCTTCAATTTTTGCATTATCAAAAACACTAGCGTAATCACAGACTGTAGCGTGATCAGAAACATGAGCATTATTATAAACACAAGCCTTATCATAGACCCAGCAATTACCCTCATGAGAGAGGTTATCTTCCTTTTCAATAAAGCCACCCAAGGCACCAGCCTTAACATCAGCAAAGTCTTTTAATGCTTTAATGCGATAAAGGGTATGATTATTAATTACATACGTTTCATTTGTGAGTGCAAACTTCTTTTGCATGGCACAATTCCTTTATAAGAAGATTTAATTTTTGAATGAGATGTTTAAAGAGGGGCGCCCCCGCCGCGCCCGCGCGTTCAATTACGCAGCATCACTTTCATATTCGCTGTCATTATCATCGTCATAATACCCTTCAAAATCAGCATAATACTCATGACGATAATAATCATCTTCGCTACCAAACTCAGGATATGCATCATCATAGATATCTTCATTAGCTGTTAAAGAGGCATTACTATGAATATAAGAAGAACCAGAGATAAGAGCATCACAAATAACGGCATCATCAAAAACACGCGATTCATCACAAATATAAGCAGAGCCACTTATTTTTGCATTGCCTCCGACATGGGCATCATTACAAATGACAGCATTATCGGAAATATGAGCATGATCAGTGACACGGGCGTTATCATAAATTTGTGCATTGCCTTCAATTACAACGGCGTTGTTAGCATGCGCATTACCAGACAGCTTTGCATTGTCCTTTAATGTCATACCTTCAAAAATAGCATTCCCATAAATTTGAGCATTACCATAGACATCAACAAAAAAGCTTTTTACTTTAGCATTTCCAAAGACGCGTGCATTTTGAAAGACCCGTGCTTTATTATACACCCAGCAATTACCCTCATGAGAGAGATTATCTTCCTTTTCAATATACCCCCCTAAATCGCCTTTTTTGACATCATCAAAATCTCTTAAAGCTCTAATTCGAGTTAAGAAATGACCATCGATATATTCACCATCATCAATAAATTCATATTTTTTTGCAGGCTCTTGTTGATTAACAGACGTGGTTTCATTTGAAATATTAGAGATAACGGGGGTGTTGTTTGATATATTTTTCATAATTAAAACCTTACTGATTAAATGTTTGTTATTGGCATCTCTATAGAGGCGCCGGGTGCTAACAAACACGGCAGTAAGTCCGTCGTTACACTTTTCCCATAAATGGGTATTGTATGGTGTAACTACACCCGACAAAATCACTATATATGCTAACAAAAGCATAAAAGATAGTCAGTTTTTAATAGGATTAGGTTTATCGCAACCTATTCGCTTACTGTTTAGTGTTGTTAAGCACTTGATTATTTATATAGCAAAATACGTATTTATTGTCAAATAACATTTTATCTTTTTTGATATTTTTTATTATTTTTTTAAATACGTTGTGTATAGATAATATCTTATGATTATTAATTGCTTCTTTTATATTTATGTGCTTTTAAAGCTATATTATAGGTTTTATGAAACGATTGCGTTATTTTCTGAATCTATACATTTATAATATTTAGAAAAACTCTCATAATGCGTATTTTTATCTTTATAACCTATCAATTTTGTTACTAAATGAATTTTAAATTTTTTGTGAATTTTGTTTATAAGGGTCTTTAATTTAAACGACCTTAATAGCACCGCGCTCTTATAACAAATGCTTTCATTTGCATTTTTGCATTCTCTATAGCTGTTATGTTCTTTATAGCCATGGCATCATTTTTCAGTTTCATAAGAGAAATGATAAATAGGATAATTGTGATTTATAGACTGTTATGAAAATATCTAAAGAGAGATTGATTATTATAAGGATTAGCAAAATCCCTTTTAATAAACTTTTGTCAGTCTTGTCAGTTCTTTTTAGAACTTATATCATTTTTTTAAATGAGAGAAAATTAAAATCATTATATTTCAATAAGTTAAGTTTTATCAATTTTTCAAAAAAACAACCTATATCAATAATACAACCTTTAAATTCAATCAATAACATACGTTTTGTAGGGGTTTTGGGGGTTTTAGAAACATTCAAAACCTATAAGTAATATAAGGAAATGAATATACATAACCCTCTTTAAACAAAGCTTCTTATAACAATAAAGCTATCATTTTAGATTACGGTATAATCTTTTAAAGGCAATGTAAAAGAAGCGTATTCACTTTAAGATGGGATTTCTTAAAAGTCTTAAAGCAATCCAAATAAGAGTATCTAAAAGTGCAAATGATTTCTTTTTAGAATAACGCATATAAGCACTCTTTTTAAAGATTGTATGTAAGCAATTTATAAAAGTGATATAGAACCTATAGGTATAAGACCTTATACCCCTTGTGAGGTTAATATGCCTATCATGTGAGCATGCTTTATAAGTTATTTGGTTTCTCTAATTTCTAATTTTGGTAAGTTCTTAACAATTTTCATTGTTTCTAGACTTACTGTAATAACCCTTTGAAACAACTCTAGAGGATAGGCAGGGTTGCCAATGGTTTCAACAGCATAACGATTGGCATCATTAACAATGCCGCTCTTTTTATCAGTCTTAACGCATTGACGCTCCATAACCCATTCAAGAGCGGGTTTACCATTGACGATATACTCATAAAGCTTCAAGAGGGATATCTGTTATTGTGATATTGCTGTTATAAAAAACAATCAATTTATCTTTTTCCTTACTATTCCCAGCGAATTTCATTTCAGTCACATAATAAAACTTTTCGGGATTAGAGATCTCTGTAACTTTTGGATTACCCTTTTTAAAAGTCACTGGATAAGGTTTTACATCTTCATAATTCACGTGCAAATGATCCAGTTCACGCCCTGTTACAATAGAGCTCCGTTTTCGTATAAGGGGTTTAATTCTCTTCAAAAGAATTAAAACGAAGCTTATTAAATCCATTTTGAACGAATTGAGAAAAAATGCAGAAAAATACGAAAAAAGCCGATATTTTTTTTCAAAAAGTTTTTTAAATGCAGCTTATCCACAGCCTATGAGAGAGATCAGATCAGCAAACTAGTGAATTTTGCTGTTCGTTTCATGTGTTAATCAAGACAAATGAACTATATGCTTTGATAGGTTTTATAGAATGGTTTTGAAGGTTTCTCAAACCTTCAAAACCATTCGAAACTCATAGATTAGGGGTCCTTTGAAGGTTCACTCTATGAATGCAAGGGGATATGGTTGAGCAAATTTATCCTTTATATTTATGGGGATATTGATGTATTAACCATTGACGGGCTAAACAGTTTTGTTTAGAGGTCTTTCTACATAAATGTGGGGGAGAGATCTTCAGCAATTAAAATAAAGCGTTTTTTGTAAAATAGAGCAGTTTTTGGGTGTCACTTTTTTGGTCACAAAGGCGTGTGCTTTTGTTAAAAGCATCATAGGGCAGTGGCTGTTTTGACTGGTCTTGTTAGAGGTTCCATGAAGTTCTTTTAAACAATGCTTCATGAATAGTGCAAAGCGGGGGCAATCTGTATTGTTTTCTGTATTTTTACGCCAAAGTTCTCTTTTGAGAATTTTTCGTGCCATTGTTGTTTTCTTTGGTTTGTTTACAGGTGTAAGTGTTTATGCGCGCTCCTCAGCTATTTTTCATTCCCCAACAGATAATTTTTCTCGCAGGTATTCAGAAAAGCAGCAATTAGAAAGAATTGAGAAATTACGCGCTTTAACGCCTAAAAGGATAAAGACGCCTTCAGAGCAAAATCCAGAAACGCTTTTAGGTGGGAAGCAATGTTTTCCAATTCATGCTGTTGTTGTTGAGGGAGTGCACCATGTCAAAAAGCGCTCTATATCAGCCGTAACAGAGCCTTATGTTGGAAGATGTATTGGTCTTGTCGACATTCAGCTCTTAATCAAGCAGTTAACCAAAGTTTATTTGGATCAAGGCTATGTGACGGCGCGTTTTTACATTCCTGATCAAGATATCAAAAACAGCAAGACGCTCAAATTTGTTGTCGTTGAGGGGAAACTTTCAGAGATTTACTATAATGGTTCACCGGCATCTCGTTATAACAATGTTGTGTGGAGTGCTTTTCCTGGGCTTCAAGGTCATGTTCTGAATATGCGCGATATTGAACAGGGGCTTGATCAGATCAACCGTTTGAGTTCAGCGCACGCTCAAAGCGAACTTCTTCCAGGGCGTGAAGAAGGGAGCACCATTGTCAATATTAACAATCATCCCGATAAAACTTTCAAGGTTACTGTTTCTCATGACAATATGGGACAATCCTCCACGGGTTATGCGCGTTATAGTGCGGGCTTAAGGGTAGAAAATATTTTAGGGATGAATGATGCGTGGGATTTTAACTATCAACGCAGTGAGCCCGATTATTGGGGTGGGAGCAAGCAAGAAGGACATAGCAATAACATTTCAGCGAGTGTGAGTATTCCGTATGGTTATTGGACCTTTGGATTGAATGGCACTGTTTATAATTATCAAAGCATTATCCCTGGCAATTTTACCGATATTGAGACGACGGGGGATTCCAGTGAGTTGCACGCCAGTACAAGCAGGGTTCTTTACCGTGATGGTGTTTCCCTTACAACCTTGAATTTAGGTCTTTCTTATAAAAGAACCAACAATTACCTTCTTGGCAATAAGATAGAGGTTGGTAGTCGTCAATATAGCGTAGCCAATTTTGGCATTTCGCATTCGCGCCAGATGTTGGGTGGGACATGGACCTTTGATGTGAGTTATTTGCAAGGGCTCCCCTTGTTTCATTCAGTCAAGAAACATGCGCCAGGAGCAGGGGATGCGGAGCCACAATTTGCCAAATTTACCGGCACACTCAGTGCTATGACGCCTTTTAAGGTAGGGGGCTTGGACTTTATACTGAGCAATCTTTTGAGTGGTCAATATTCACCGCATAATTTACTGGGTGCTGAGCAGATTTCGTTAGGGGGCGCTTCCAATGTTCGTGGCACGCGTGAGAGTTTGCTTTTTGGCAATAACGGTTTTTTTAGCCGGAATGATTTGTTGCTGCGCACCATTCCGTGGAGTAATCACGCGACCTTCAAAAAGGTTTTTGGTGAACTTCGCCCTTATGTTGGTTTGGATTATGGGCGTGTTTTTGCACAACCCTTGTATGGGATTAAGAGTGATCAGCTTGCCGGTTGGACAGCAGGTGTCAAGCTTGCGGGGGGCATGGTCTCTCTTGATGCCAGTTATTCCAGTATTTTTTGGAGCACAGTTAAGCACAAAAAATCAGGAACATTTTTTATGACATTAACAATGGAACTTTAAGCATTTTTTATTGGGGAGTTAAAGTATGAGATATGAGAAGAGAGCAGAAAGAGCAGCTTTATTAGGTGTTTTGGTCTCCAGTACGATGCTCAAAAAGGTTTTATTTGGAGGACTTGGTTTTTCTTGTTTGTTAGCCCCTTCAGCGTTACAGGCGCAAATTACTGTGGATCCTAACGCGAATGCCGCTCATCGCCCAGATATAGTAGCAGCGCCCAATGGGGTTCCCTCCATTGATATTGTTACCCCCAATGGCAAGGGCTTATCACACAATAAATATGACGATTTTAATATTGGCAATCCAGGTGTGATTTGGAACAATCATGCGCAAGAAGTGGGGCAATCGCAGTTGGGGGGCATTATGCCGGGCAATCCGCATTTGCGTGTTACGGGTTCGGCGAAAGTGATTTTAAATGAAGTGACCAGCAGCAAGCGTAGTGCGCTTCATGGTCCAGGAGAGGTTTTTGGGAGCCCCGCCGATGTGATTATAGCCAATCCCAATGGGATAAGTTGTGATGGTTGTGGCTTTATCAATACGCCCCATGCGACCTTAACCACAGGTGTACCCGAAATTGATGCGAGCGGTTTTTTAAAAGGCTTTGAGGTGCGAGGTGGGGATATTACCTTTGGAGCAAAGGGAGCCAATTTTTTCTCTGGCCAAGGGGCTGTTGATATTGTCGATATTGTCTCACGCACGGTGCATTTTGAAGGACCTGTTGCGGGCAAGGAGATTGGTGTGACCGCAGGGACAGGGCACTTTGATTACGCTTCACGGGAAATGAAAGAACTGACCGATATTACTGGTAAACCGGAATATGCGATAGATGGTTCTGCTTTGGGGGCTCTACAGGCGGACAGAATAAAACTTGTGGCGACAGAAAAAGGTGTTGGGGTTCGTATGCGCCATGATATGGCAGCCAATGCGGGGCAGTTGCATCTTTCTGCTGACGGGAAAATCTCCCTGAAGAATGTTTTTGGTCATGGGGGCGTTGTCCTCAAATCGAAAAGCCAGAGCGTATTGGCAAAACACATCACCTCGAAAAAGCATATTGATATTGCCGCACATAAGGATGTGACGTTAGAAGCCGTTGGCGCTGATGGTCATTTAAAAATAGAGGCGCAGGATGGACTTTTATCGATTGCCGGAAACGCAACGTCTGGGGGCAACATGGAGCTGTCTTCGCGCCAGACACTTCAAGTTTCAGGGCTAGGGTCAGGCGCTGATATGGCTCTTGAGGCAGGCGGAGAGCTGAAGATTGAGGGGAACGTTTTAGCGCAAGGGAACCTCAAGGTACATGCCGGTGGTGATATCCAAACGCATCTTTTAGCTGGTAGGGTTGATATGGTTCTTGAGGCGGGTGGAGACTTGAGGCTTGAGGGGGATGTTCTAGCGCAAGGGAACCTCAAGGCACATGCCGGTGGTGATATAAAGGCGCAGCTTTTAGCTGGTGGGGTTGATATGACGGCAACGGGTGCTGCTGGTGTTGTTGTTCTTGGCACCCAAGGGGATGTTGATCTCCAGAGCAGTCAAGGTGCGATTGTCGCTGAAAGTGTTTATGGTGCAGGAGATATCACCCTGGTTTCTCATAACGGACTTTCTGTTTCTCAAACAATTCTGTCGCATCAAAATGTTGCCATTCAAGCACAACCAGAAACAAATGCCCCGGTTCATTTTGGGCAACTTTTAGCCTATGGCAAGGCAAATATTGAGGGTGGGGCGGTTGACTTTTCTTCGCTGATGACGGGTGAAGAAGCTGTTTTAAAGGTTGGCAGCCTTGATGCAGGGACACTGATGACAGGTGTCGTTTCTACGGGCGGTTCAGGGGATCTTGTTTTAGATGAAAAGGGCTTTCTTTTTATTACAGCAAAAGAAGGGGTGAAGGTTGGGCAGATTGCCAGTGGTGGCAATATTGAAATTTTTGCTGGCAACGACATTTATTATGATCAGGTCATTGGCTATGGCAACGCAACATTGACATCGGTATCTGGAGAGATCAGTGTTGAGAATGTGCTGTCTACCGAGGGGGATGTGAGATTGACAGCACCGACACTGGATTTAAGCAATAATCGTTCTCATATTTACACGCCGCAAACGCTGTATTTAATTGCAGATCATATTGATGTCTCGGGCAGCGAATTGACTTATGGTGGTTTAGACTTTCAAAGCACCAATGCCCTTGATATTCACCATGCGCGGCTACAAGCCGTGACAGATGAGGGAGGGACTGGAGATATTCTCTTTATTGCTCCAAGCGTTATGGTGGATAAGGCAACTTCTGTTTTAGCGGCACGAGATTTCGTGATCAAGACGGGGGAGCTTGGAAATAGCGGTCAATTGGCATCGGGGCAGGATTTAGTCTTTCGCGTGACGGGCAATGTGACCAACAACAAAACGGGCTTAATTTATGTGAAGGGCAATGGTGCTTTACAAGTTGATGGGGCTTTGCTCAATGATTTTGGTGCCATAATGGCAGAAGGTGATTTGTTTTTTACCAATGCAGAAGGCACAGGAAAAAGCCTTTCCCTTGTTAACAAAGCGGGCTTTATTCAAGCTGGTGGAAACTTAAATATCCAAACCAACACTCTAAAAAACAAAGCCGATAGCACGCCTGTCATCACGGAAAAAACGGAATATAGCGATATTTCTTTCGAAAAACCAGACAAATATAATTTTCTCGATGGTAGGGATTTATATCATGATACGAGATCGAATAGCTGGGGTAAAGGAAAGCTTTCTAAGTGGCCGGCTGGTAAAAAGAAGAAGAATTTTATATTTGAACAGCAGGTTTGGGCGAGCAAAGAAGAAATCTATGGCACCGCAATTTCAAGCGACGGAACAGTCTATAAGGCTTTTACTTGGGAATATAATGATAACAGAAAAGGCATAGAACAGTATTCTTGGAATGGTTCTCGGCAGAAGGGAGGATGGTTAGGGTCAATAAACGAAAATTGGTCACACATGACAGAAGAAACTGTCACGCAAGGGTTTTCTCATAAACCAACTGTTTCGGGGATGATACAATCTAGTGGCAATCTCATCATTAACGCTGATACCATTGACAACCATTATAGCATTATGAGAGCAGGGGGAAATGCTGATATCCAAGCCAAGACGCTGACCAATTTAGGGGCAACGGCTTATAAAAACACTTATCTTAGTTGTCAGGCTTATACAGACAGTTGTTATGGCTATAAAGCTGATGGAAGCCGCGATGTTTCTTTAGATATAGCCAATGACAAGGATCGCCAAATTGGCTCAAAAGTTCTTGATGCAGCTCCTGGTCTTGTCCAAGCGGGTGGCACTTTAAATCTGGTGGTCGATCAACTCCACAATACGGCAGCGGAAGGTTCGATTACAGGGGATGCGCATTTTAAAGCACAAGCAGTTGGGGGCAATCCACTGGAGTCCTTAAGTGGTTTGCCTGGAGCTGGCGCTCTCTTTACACCAAAAGTGGATCTCAATAATGCAGGAGAACTTTCTGAGGGGCTCCCTTTACCAAAACCCCAATCGGGTGGGGTTGGTGGCACGCTGCCCAACCAGAATTTCATTTATGAAACGCGGGCAGAATTCCTTGATGTTGGCAAGTTTTATGGCTCAGCTTATTATTTGAACAGAATTGGTTATAATCCTGACAGAGAGATTTTTTTCTTAGGCGATGCTTATTTCGAAAAGCAGCTGATTGAGAAACAAATGCGTGATCTTGTTGGTCAAGGTTTGGGCAAGGGCTCCTTTATTCCTGGAAGTGATGCCATTGAACAAGTCAAAACCTTGCTGGATGGTGGGGCAGAATATGCAAAAGCCCACAATCTCCCCTTTGGTGAGGCTTTGAGTGAAGAACAATTGGCTTCTCTAGAAGCCCCGATGGTGATTTATGTGCGCCAACAGGTCAAGGGCATGGATGTTTACGCACCGGTGCTTTACATCCCTGAAAAAGACAGAGCCTCCTTTGTTTCTGCTGGGGCTTTGATCATGGGCGATGATGTGAATATCACCAGCCAAAATACGAGCAATTCCACAATAACCAATTCAGGGCGTATTGCGGCAAACCACCAATTGCATGTGCATGGTGGGGATATCCTCAGTCAAGGGGGGCATTTTGCGGCGGGTGGTGATGCTGTTTTACTTGCAGAGAAGAATATTCGTTTAGATGCAGGGCGCACAACGGTTGACGGCGTGGAGACAGTATTAAACACCGAGGCGCTTTCTACTGGTGGTAATGCAACGGTGATTGCCAAACAAGATATCACCGCCTCAGGGGTGGGGATCACCACCGGAGGTGATCTTGCCATGGCTACAGAACAAGGCAACTTGACGATCGGTTCAGCAGAAACCCATTACCATGATGAACAGGGTGATGCCACCATGCATCATAAATCAGAAGTCAACTCTGGTGGCTCGACGACACTTCTCTCTGGAAAAGATTTGAATATCTTAGGCTCTGATGTTCAAGCAACGGATAAACTTCTCTTACAAGTTGAGGGCAATGTTTCGATTGATGCCACACGCAACAGCATGGACAATCAGAATGGGAGTGAAACATCTCATGTTGCCTTGCACAATGGCTCTCATTTAAGTTCTGGAAAAGATACCACTGTCATCTCAGGTCAAGATATCCATATTGCTGCTTCCGATATAGATGCGAAGGGCAATGTTGGACTTGGCGCCCAAGGGGAGGTAACAATAGGGGTAAGAGAAGATGAGATGGAGTATCATCTTCAGGGCAAAAACACGAAAGTGGATATGCAAGCCTCTCATGCCGTTGGCTCTTCGATAAAATCGGGAGGTGATACCACTGTCATTGCAGGGCAGGATGGCAAACCGCATGATCTCACCATCACGGGAAGTTCTGTTGCGGCTGATGGCAAGGTAGGGCTGAAAGCCAGCAACGATGTCCTGATCAATAATGCAGAGGATAGCTTACACTATGAGATGTCGTACCATAAAGACGGTGGAGCATTTAGTAGCAGCAAATCCGTGCATAACAAGGTGGATGCCACCCAAGTTTCCGGTTCACTCATATCTGGGGGCAAAGGCGTTGCCATTGACTCAGGAAACAACACGGAAGTTGTAGCCTCGACGCTCACAGCCGGTAATGCAGAGGAAACGTCAGGAGAGAAAGCACCAGGAGAACAGAAACAAGCGGATATTACCATTCACTCTGGGGGAAAGATTGTCATCAAAGGCGCCCAAGAACACTTGGATCAGCAAGCACAATCGTCATCAAGTGGCTTTTTGCATGAGGAATCGTCCGATACATCTCAATCGCATACCACAACGGTCTCCTCTATTCTGGGTGCAACGGGCAACATCGTGTTAGACGCACAAGGAGAAGCCAAGATTTCTGCTTCTCATCTGCTTTCCGGTCAAGATATCAATGTGAGCGGAGAAAGTGTGACGATTGATGGCATGACAGATCATCATAAGAGCCATTCAGAGACCCATGAAACAGGTTTTGGTGTGGGATCAGGCAAGGGCTTTGTGTCGATATACGGGAGTGAGGGAAAGACAGAAAATGAAGAGAGTTTTGAGCATCAAGGTTCTTCTCTCAATGCGGATGGCAATATCAACATCACTGCCAAGAAAAAAGATGTAACAATTGTTGGCTCTGATCTTGCAGGTGAGAATATTAACCTTTCGGCAGCTCGTGATGTCAATGTGCTTGTTGGTCATAATAGCCATTCCTCAAGCTCAAAGGAAGAACGCACAGGCTTTGGCATTCAGTTTGAAAAGAGCAACAGCGGTGCTTCTGTAGGTGTTGGAATTGCAAGCGCCAAAGATACGGGCGATCAATGGGAAACCACTTCCACACAATCACACATCACGGCACGCCAAGATGTGCAGATTACTGCTGACAATGATGTAAATATGCAAGCAGCCATTGTTTCGGCGGATCGTGATGTAAACATTGATGCCGGCAATAATATCACCCTATCAGAAAGCTATGATACCTCTAACGCAAAAGAAAAGCATGAAAAGTCTTTTGCTGGTGTGACAACTTCCGTTGATATCGGTGTCCTTGGCACGGTACAAGGACTAAAAGATGCCGCAGATCACATGAATAATAAGGATGGCAATAACACAGTTATTAATGGCATACTGACCGGCATGAAAATCAATCACCTCTTTAACAAAGGCAGGAATTTTGTTAATTGGCTGACTGGCAATACGGGGGAAAAGGGGAACACAACCAAAGGACTGAGTAGCTCATTAGGAGGATTGGGGGGCTCCACCAAGGATGCTCTTGCCAATATGGCTGGCGCATCTGGCAGTGTAACCGTGGGCTTTAAAACTGAGAAAACAGAAGCCTCTGTTCAGACCTCCACAGCGGTGACAGATAGCATAGCAGGCGGACGCGCTGTTAACATGCAAGCCCACGAGGGCAGCATTCATGGTGTTGGCGCCGATATTATTGCTGGTACCAATCCAATCTATGTGCTGGAAAATGATGCACAGAGCGGAAATATCACCATGGAAGCAGGTGAAGATATCATCTTTGAAAGTGCACAAAACACGCAAAGCACACAAAACAGCAGTGAAAGTTCTTCAATGAGTGTTGGCACCGGTTATGGCACGGGTGGCGCAGGGGCAACGGGTAGTGCTGCTTTTAGTCAAGGGGAAGGTTCCAGTGAGGAAGTTCAACACAAAAACAGCCATATTATAGGTAGCGGCACTGTTCATACCATAAGTCAGGGAAACACCATACTGGCAGGCGCCGTGGCTTCTGCAGATCATGTAGAAATGGAAGTAGGGGGTGATTTTGCCATTACCAGCCGCAGTGATACGGGACAAACTTCCAGCAAACAAAACTCTGTTTCTGCTGGTTTTGGCGCTGGACAAACGGGTGGTGGGGGCTCCATGAGTGCCTCTTTCCAAAAGGATAAATCCTCCAGCGATTATCATAGTGTTGTGGAGCAATCAGGCATCAAAGCGGGTGATGGCGGCTTTAATATCATTGTTAAAGACAAAACAACGCTGACCGGAGGTATTATTGAAAGCACAGCCTCGGCGGACAAAAACAGCCTGACCACTGGAAGCATTAGCACCAGTGATATCAGCAACAGTGCCCATGCTACAGCCAGCAGCCAAGGTTTAAGCATTTCTGGGAACGATACGATAAAGAACATTGCCAAGAATGTTTTAAATCACGGCAAAGCCAAGGATGGAGCAGAAGGGGAAACCAAATCTGCTATCAGTGATGGGACTATCATCCTTACTGATATCACTGGACAGAGGGCGATGGGGCAAGATGCTGGACAAATCATTGATGCACTCAACCGCAACACCGCTACAGCCCACCAGGCTGTAGGACAGCTAGATGTCGCACCGCTTGAGGGAGCAGTGCATAATCGCGTAGATATGATCAATGATTTATCGGATGAAGGATTGGGATACCTTGATAAAATTTATAAAATCACAAATGTCAAAGAGCACCCAGTAGGTGAGGTTGCGCATGATGAAAATGGCAATGTCCTCTATTTAACCGATGAAAATGGAAAACCTATAAAAGGCAGTGATGGAAAATATATCACTCTGTATCACTTTTTAAAGCCAGAGGAAGAAAAGCATTTACAAAAAGGCCCTAATGGTGCTGTTTATATGTTCTACAATGGCATTTTTAATTCACCAGATGATGCTGCGGGTAATGCTGTCCAATTGGCTGTTAATAAAAATGGTCCTCTTTATTTTACATACTTTCCCCAAGCTGACGATGTGCTGGTAGAATTAGGGGTAGCAGTTTATCAAAAGTTTTTTGAAGGGGGCTCTTGGGGGTTGACCAATTCAACCAAAAAGTTCCAAGATTTTATCTATCGTTATGGCAATGACAATGCTATTGTTAGTGCGCATAGCCGTGGTACCATAACAGTAAGCAATGGAGCAAATGACTTGCAAGAACATGGTATCCACGGTGTAGCCAAGAAAACAGACTTCTATCTTGTTGGAGCGGCTGCTCACATGCAATCGATGGCCAATACAGTAGATTATCTAAGCGATGGCGAAAAAAATTATATCTACACACAAGGTCATATGTTAGACCCCATTAGTACAGTGATTGGTTACAATTGGCCTACGGCTTATAAGGCACCTTTAAATCTAGATTTTTCACTTTTGGAGAAAGGTATAAAAAATCCTTTTTATATGACGATATTTGCAGCAAACAGTTTATTTACTATAGCAACTAATCCAATCAGAGAGATGGGGAGAGCGGTCTGGGGCCTTAATCCGAGCCCCCATAATTGTTATGCTGATGCGAGTCGTGAGTGTCAAATTAATTATGGTTCATTTAGTTTTAACAAGCTTTATTCAACGAGAACAGGGAACAAAAAATGAAAATGTTGTTTAATTTATTAAGCCTGCTCATTCTGTTAACGGTTGCTGGATGTGACATTGAAAACATTGATAAACCTCCTCGAGGAGAGACGGCTGTGTGGGAGAAGCTAGGAGCAGATTCTACGGAGGTAGGAAAAGCATTGCTAGAATGTGGTTTGCCACACCTTAATTATCTTGAGGATGAAGTTCAAAAGTTAAGCAACAATGAGAATGCAACGATTGATGCTTGCATGATCCAAGCAGGATTCCATTATAAAGGGAGAGCTAGCTGGTGTTCTCCTTTTAACGGTAGAGACCTTCCCATTTGTCAGCCTGGTGCTGTCATCCCGAAGAGAAGTGTCGAAAAGCGCTTAAACAGCCCGTTTTGTAAAAAGTACAAAAATGCGGATGAATGCCAACCTTAAGTTTTGCTGTTTGTGACGATCAACAATCCGCCATCCTTGCCTTCGCTTGGAATGGTGGGATTGTTTCCTCAGTCTCACTATTGAATGCCAGAAGACATGCATGCCCACGAAGGCAGCATCCATAGTGTTGGCGCTGATATTATCGCTGGTACCAATCCAATCTATGTGCTGGACAATGATGAGCAGAGCGGAAATATCACCTTGGAGGCAGGGCAACATATCACTTTTGAAAGTGCACAAAACACGCAAAGCACACAAAACCACAATGAAAGCGCTTCGGTAAATGTTGGGTATAGCTATGGTACCGGTGGCGCAGGGGGAACGGGCAATGCCTCCTTTAGTCAAGGGGAAGGTTCCAGTGAGGAAATTCAACACAAAAACAGCCATATTGTTGGCACCGGCACTGTTCATACCAGCAGTGGAGAGGATACCACATTGGCAGGTACCGTGGTTTCTGCAAACCATGTAGAAATGGAGGTTGGTCGTGATTTGAACATTACCAGTCGCAGTGATACGGGTCAAAGTTCCAGCAAGCAAAACTCTTTTTCTATTGGGTTTAATGGTGGAAAAAAGGATGATGCAGCCTCAACCAATATATCCTTGAACAAGGATAAATCCTCTAGTGATTATCATAGTGTTGTGGAACAATCAGGCATCAAAGCGGGTGATGGCGGTTTTAAGATCAACGTTAAAGATAAAACAACGCTGACCGGAGGGCTTATTTCCAGCACTGCGCCGGCAGAAAAAAACAGCCTGACCACAGGAAGCATTACCACCAGTGACATCAGCAACAGTGCGCATGCGCAAGCCAGCAGCGATGGGATCAGCATTTCTGCGGGTGGTCCGATGTATCAGGGCAAATATGGTGTCGGGAAAAACATTGCCAAAAATGTTTTAGATCATGCAAAAGCCAAAGATTCAGAGGAAGGCTATACCAAATCCGCCATTAGCGATAGCACTATTGTGCTGACAAATGAAGCAGGGCAGAAGGCGTTGACAGGGCAAGATGTTGAGCAAGCCATAGCCTCCCTTAATCGTGATACTGCCACCGCCCATAAGGGTGTACAACAACTCGATGTAGGCAAGCTGGAACAAATCGTCCATGAAAACCGCGAAATGGCAACCCAACTCTTAGAAGAGGGGTTTAAATACAGCGATGATTCCTATAAAACCATGTTTATCAAAGAGCACCCCATCGCTGTGGTCGACCGTGATGAAGACGGAAATATTATTTATCGCAAAGATGAAAATGGACAGTATATCAAAGACGCTCGTGGACAAAAAATACCTAAGTTTCATTATTTAACAGATGAAGAAAAGGAACATTTGCAAGCCGGCTCTGATGGCAAGGTGCATGTGTCCCTCAATGGTATTTTTACACCACCCTATGAGGCGGCTGTTTATGCTGAGCAACATGCGGAGAATAAAAATGTACCGCTTTATTTTGTTGTGTTCCCCCAAGCGGATTCTGCTATCTCAGAACTTCTGGTCGCAGGCTACCAGAAGTTTATGGAAAATAACTTTTGGGGTTTGACCAATTCCACACAAGAAGCAAAAGATATAATGTCTCGCTATGGTAACACAGGATTGCATTTTGATGCCCATAGTCGTGGCAGTTTGACAGGCTTTAATATGATGAATTCTTTCAAACAAGAAGGTGTAAATGATGTAGCTGGCAAGACAACGATCAGTTTCCATGGACCAGCGGCTAATGTTTTGGCGGCATCCGGTTTGTTAGGTTATGTGAGTGGTGGCAAACAAACCACTATTGGTTTTGATGGGCATAGATTTGACTTTGTAAGCCGATGGATTGGCGGTAATGGCTATACTTATGAGACAATACCTGCTGGTAGTAACTGGTGGAAAGAAACATGGAATATGTTCACAAATCCCAACAGTGTTCACACATGTCTTGGACATGCGAATGCTATGTGCAACATACTTTATGGCACATCTCATCTAGAACAAAAACCTTGAATTAGATCATGGAGAAAAAAATGAAACAAACCTTAAAATTATTAAGTGCGATAACTCTGTTGAGTATAGCTGGGTGCCAGTTTAATAAAACTCCCACATCTTCTATAGGGGCATGGGAAAAACCAGGAGCAGATTTTACTGAGATAGGAAAAGCCTTGTTAGAATGTGGCATGCCAACACCTTATGATGCAGATCCAGAAAATCAAAATCGCAGTTTCAATCAAATGGCAACCATTGATGCTTGCATGCTTCAAGCAGGGTTCAACTATAAATATGATGTGGGGGGGGGGTGGTGTGGAAACCATAAAGCCGAAAATCTCCCGATTTGTCGTCCTGGCGCTGTCATACCACAGCGCAGTGTCAAGAAGCGCTTAAACAGCCCGTTTTGTAAAAAGCATCCAGAACAATATGAATGCAAACCTTAAGTCTTGCTATTGGTGATGGAAACAATGCGCCATCCTTGCCTTCACTTGGAATGGCGCGATTGTTTTCTCACGCACATTATTTAACGGATGAAGAAAAGCAGTATTTACAAGAGGGTGCTGATGGCAAGGTGCATGTGTCCCTCAATGGCATTTTTACACCACCCTATGAGGCGGCTGTTTATGCAGAGCAACATGCGGAGAATAAAAATGTACCGCTTTATTTTGTTGTGTTCCCCCAAGCGGATTCTGCTATCTCAGAACTTCTGGTCGCAGGCTACCAGAAGTTTATGGAAAATAACTTTTGGGGTTTGACCAATTCCACACAAGAAGCAAAAGATATAATGTCTCGCTATGGTAACACAGGATTGCATTTTGATGCCCATAGTCGTGGCAGTTTGACAGGCTTTAATATGCTGTATTCTTTCAAACAAGAAGGTGTGCACGGAATAGCCGACAATACGAATATCAATTTCTATGGAGCAGCCTTTAATGCTTTATTTGCATCCGGTCTGTTAGGTTATGTGAGTGATGGCAAACAAACCACTGTTGGCTTTGATGGGAATAGATATGACTTTGTAAGCAGAATTATTGGCGGCAATGGCTATACTTACGAGACAATACCTACTGGTAGTAACATGTGGAAAGAATGGTGGAGAGTGACCATGAATCCCATAAGTTCCCATACCTGTCTTGGAGATGCGGGTGATAAGTGTACATGGCGCTATGGCACATCTTATCGTGAACAAGTTCCTTCAAGTAAATCATGGAGTAAAAAATGAAACAAACTCTAAAGCTATTAGGTGCTGTAACTTTATTAGGTATTGCAGGATGTCAGTTTAATAAAACTCCTGGAGGGTATTTGAGCGCGTGGGAGAAAAATGGTGTTACTAATTTTACAGAGGTAGGAAAAGCCTTGTTAGAATGTGGCATGCCAACGCCTTATGATGTCGATCCAGAAAACAGAAAGCAGAGCATTAATGCAAAAGCAACAATTTATGCTTGCATGATTCAATCAGGATTCCGCTATAAAGATGAAGAAGTAGCAAGAGCGGGAGGGTGGTGTTATACTTTTAGAGCCGAAAACTTGCCCATTTGTCGTCCAGGTGCTGTGATCCCGAGGCCCAGTGTCAAGAAGCGCTTAAACAGCCCTTTTTGTAAAAAATATAAAAATGCACCTGAATGCAAACCTTAAGTCTTGCTATTGGTGATGGAAACAATGCGCCATCCTTGCCTTCACTTGGAATGGCGCGATTGTTTTCTCACGCACATTATTTAACGGATGAAGAAAAGCAGTATTTACAAGAGGGTGCTGATGGCAAGGTGCATGTGTCCCTCAATGGCATTTTTACACCACCCTATGAGGCGGCTGTTTATGCAGAGCAACATGCGGAGAATAAAAATGTACCGCTTTATTTTGTTGTGTTCCCCCAAGCGGATTCTGCTATCTCAGAACTTCTGGTCGCAGGCTACCAGAAGTTTATGGAAAATAACTTTTGGGGTTTGACCAATTCCACACAAGAAGCAAAAGATATAATGTCTCGCTATGGTAACACAGGATTGCATTTTGATGCCCATAGTCGTGGCAGTTTGACAGGCTTTAATATGATGAATTCTTTCAAACAAGAAGGTGTAAATGATGTAGCTGGCAAGACAACGATCAGTTTCCATGGACCAGCGGCTAATGTTTTGGCGGCATCCGGTTTGTTAGGTTATGTGAGTGGTGGCAAACAAACCACTATTGGTTTTGATGGGCATAGATATGACTTTGTAAGCCGATGGATTGGCGGCAATGGCTATACTTATGAGACAATACCTGCTGGTAGTAACTGGTGGAAAGAAACATGGAATATGTTCACAAATCCTTATAATCCTCATACTTGCCTTGGAGATGCGGGGCGTATGTGCAGCATACTTTACGGCTCATCTCATCTAGAACAAAAACCTTGAATTAGATCATGGAGGAAAAAATGAAACAAACCTTAAAATTATTAAGTGCGATAACTCTATTGAGTATCGCTGGATGTCAGTTTAATAACCCCCCCCCAGGAGATGTGGCTGCGTGGAAAAAGCCAGGAGCAGGTTTTACAGAGGTAGGAAAAGCCTTGTTAGAATGCGGTCTGCCAAGCCTTATTAATGCTGATACAGAAAATAGAAAGCTCAGCTACAATGCAAATGCAACCATTGATGCTTGCATGCTCCAAGCGGGATTTCGCTATAAATATGATGTGGGGGGAGGCTGGTGTGGAAATTATAAAGCGGAAAACTTGCCCATTTGTCGTCCAGGTGCTGTGATCCCGAGGCCCAGTGTCAAGAAGCGCTTAAATAGCTCTTATTGTAAAAAATATAAAAATGCACCTGAATGCAAACCTTAAGTTTTGTTTGTGATGACCAACAATCCGCCATCCTTGCCTTCACTTGGAATGGCGCGATTGTTTCCTCAAGCAACCATTTCAATATTGTTCACCGTTTTTTTAAGCAGCGGTGACAGGAAATATCAACAAGATTCCGAGCTGTTTTATAGTAAACAAATCCATTGAAAGAGGGGAAAAATGAAGAAAATCTTAAAAATATTGAGTTGCATGGCTTTGTTAAGTATCACTGGATGTGTTAACTTAATTCCCTCACTTTCTCCAGCATTATGGAGAAATAAAATACTTTTAGAATGTGGAGTACCGGACCTTAATAAGGTTGTGGCGCTAGATTTGAATCAATTTGCCAGTATTGAAATGTGTATGGCGCAATCAGGTTTTCGTCCTAGCTTTACAATACAAGAATGGTGTGAAAACCATAAATCGGACAATCTTCCCATATGTCGTCCTGGTGCTGTCATGCCTCAGCGAAGTGTTGAGAGACGCTTAAATAGCCCTTATTGTAAAAAACATTCAGAACAACTTGAATGCCAGCCTTAAGTCTTGCTTTAGCAGAGAAAGCCTTGAATTTACACCAAATAAAGCACTAGGTTGATGAGTTTGAGAAAGCCTTGTCCGTCCTTACGTGACAAGGTTTTTTTATGCTGCGTCACTTTGACGTTGCTGTTTTGCTTGCTCGATGACATTCAAAAGATCCGATTGTAACCAACGCGATAAAAAACCAAATTTTAAAGGTTTTGGTAAAGAACCATTGGTAACATGACGGCGGAATGTTGAGACACTCATATGAAGCAGTTTTGCACTTTCACGGTCTGTCAAAAGAATATCATTTTCTGTCATTATAAAATCCTTTCTATCAAAAAATGGTAACAAATCATAACTATTTATTAACCAGATTTTGGTTCATTTTTGAAGGTATTTTATTTATAGAAAACAATATTTTATCATATAATTTCTGATGTGAGACGTGATGAATCTTATTGAGAAAGAATGAGAGAAAAGAGAGCTAAAGTTATCCACAGATAATGGGGTTATTCACCCCATATCTTAAGATTGACCAGTGACATAAGCCGCCCATTTATCCATATAGATCCGGCGTTGTTCTAGATAATCAGTGCGACGATAGGCACGCTCTACTTTACCTCCTACTGTATGACTTAGAATAGTTTCAGCGACCTCATAGGGAGCATCGGTTGTTTCAGCGAGCCAATTGCGTAAACTAGAACGAAATCCATGGGGGCAGGCTTCAATTTTATTTTTTCTCATATACGCCGCCATCATCGTATGTGAAAGAGGACCACGACCGGTAAGTGAAAAGATGAAATCACTTTTAGAAATACAGTGGGCTTGTTCAATTACTTTTAATGCTTCAGATGATAAGGGCACGCGAAATTCTTTTGTTGTATCACGCTTTTCTTTCATATTCTCAGCAGGAATTGTCCATATATCCCCATCAATTTGATCTTTATGAATATGACGTAAAGGGTTAGAGCGAACCCCTGTAAGGATAAGCAGACGCAAAGCAAGATGTGTTATGTTTTGTGTTTTACAGAGGAACTGATAAAAATCTGGTATATCTTTCCAATCCATTGCTGGTCTATTAGTGATCTTATGACGTTGTTTTCCTAAGAGAGCACGTGCTTTTTCTGTTGCTTGTAAATCAACATCCAAACCCAAAGCAGCCGCATGTTTGAGACAAAGATTAAGACGTATCAATGCTATCTGAGCTGTTCCAGCTTTTGTATGCCAAATGGGAGAAAGCGTATCGCGTATCTCTGTTTGTGTAATCTCTGAAACGGGGAGGCAACCTAATTTAGGGAGAATGTAAAGCCGCAAAGGTGAAAACCAATCACTAGCCTTACCATCTCTTTTTAATTCGGCTTTACGACTTTCAAAAGCATCCACGGCAATGTCTTTTAAGTAATGGAGATTGCTTATTGCTTCACGCTTTTGTTTTTCACGTTCTTTAATAGGGTCACGCCCTTCACGTAAAACAGCACGCCACCCAGTTGCTAATTCACGGGCTTGTTTTAAAGAGACATGTCTTAAGGCACCCAATCCCATTTCACGGCGCCGACCATGAATGGTATATCGTAAAATCCATTGAGCACCTCCATCTTTACGCTTATGAAGTAATAAGCCGGCACCATCATTATATTTGCCAGCCCCCAATGTTGCGACAGCCCTTGCATTAAGACGATTCATAAGAACCATTTTTACTCCTTTCTTGTACAAATTTTATCCACACACTCATCCCACTTGTTATGTGCAAGTAAGTGGTTTTAGTTGATTCAAGATAAACAGATTTGAAATGAGAGAATCCTACGTTATTCGAGACACTCATTCAACATACAAAACAGTGAATTATCATTATAAATCAATGTCTTGTAGACCGTGTAAGAGATACGATTAACAGTTCTTTTGCAGGTGCGGGTCGTTATGGGTCCGGTGCACATGCAGGTGTA
>NZ_JBHIMP010000159.1:0-1062 GCF_042194175.1 Bartonella sp. MR168JLCBS
CTAAAGTTGTGAAGGGTGGTCGGCGTTTTGGTTTTGCTGCTCTTGTTGTTGTTGGAGATCAAAAGGGGCGTGTGGGTTTTGGTCATGGTAAAGCGCGTGAAGTGCCAGAGGCAGTTCGTAAAGCTACAGAAGCTGCAAAGCGTGGAATGATTTATGTTCCACTTCGCTCTGGTCGTACATTGCATCATGATCTTGAAGGTCGTCACGGAGCTGGCCGTGTTTTGTTGCGTTCAGCTTCTGCTGGTACCGGTATTATTGCTGGGGGACCGATGCGTGCTATTTTTGAAACTCTTGGTATGCAGGATGTTGTTGCAAAATCACTAGGGTCGTCCAATCCTTATAATATGGTACGTGCAACTTTTGATGCATTAAAACATCAAATGCATCCTAGAGATATTGCGGTTCAACGCGGTATTAAATATTCAATTTTGCAGGCACGTCGTCAGCATTTGGTTGATGCGGAAGGATAATTTCTGAGATTATCAGAAAAGGAATTAAGAAATGGTTCAAAGAAAATCTCAGGATGGGAAAACTGTGATGGTAGAGCAAATTGGGAGTCCGATTCGGAATTCACGGATTCAGCATGCGACCTTGAAGGGGCTTGGGTTGAATAAAATGCGTCGTCGGCGTGTTTTGAAGGATACACTTTGTGTGCGGGGTATGATTGCTAAGGTTCGGCATCTTGTTCGGGTTATAGATGAAGGTTAAAGGTTGCGGGAGTTGAAATATGAAACTCAATGAACTGGGTAATTGTAAAGGCGCAACAAGAAATCGTAAACGTGTTGGGCGTGGTATTGGTTCGGGTACTGGTAAAACTAGTGGCCGCGGTGTTAAAGGGCAAAAGTCGCGTTCTGGTGTTTCGCTTAATGGTTTTGAAGGTGGGCAAATGCCTATCTATCGTCGTTTGCCAAAGCGTGGATTTAGGGATTTTTTTGCCAAGAATTATAACGAAGTTTCGCTGGGACGTATTCAGTTAGCAGTTGATACAGGTAAGTTAGATATTGGAAAGCCTGTTGATATTATTGTACTGAAAGAGGCTGGTATTATTTGTCGTCTGAAAGA
>NZ_JBHIMP010000160.1:0-1052 GCF_042194175.1 Bartonella sp. MR168JLCBS
GCGGCTTATGAAGATATGCTAGAACCAGGAAAATCTTTTATCATTACGGTGAGTGCAGAAAATCGCTCTGAGGGGG
Organism: Bartonella sp. MR168JLCBS; assembly: GCF_042194175.1. Lineage (NCBI taxonomy): Bacteria > Pseudomonadati > Pseudomonadota > Alphaproteobacteria > Hyphomicrobiales > Bartonellaceae > Bartonella > Bartonella sp. MR168JLCBS. Next base: position 77 of record NZ_JBHIMP010000160.1, read on the forward strand.
TTAGTTTGCGACTTGAGACGGCTCAATCTTTGGAAAATGAAGCAGCACAGCATCATAAAATGATGCGCCTCTTTATAAAAACAGTTGATATGCTTCCACAAATTGAGCAGAATCTAAATCCTAATGGGAATGGAGAGGTAGGGCTCATTTTGATTCAAGAAGATGGATTACGGGAAGTCGAAATTACACTTCCAAAGCGATATAAGGTAGATTCAAGTGTGGTGAGTGCTATGAAATCGATACATGGTGTTGTTGATGTGGAGTTGACTTAAGTTCAATAATATGAGGTTGCTGCTTGGTTTGAGTGCCAGTGTTGTTTTATCAGTAGCTTAAAATTTAACTTTGAATCAGATTGTAGATTCTAAAAGATCTTTCTTTTGTTTGCGATCAGTTTAGACCGATTGATTGCGCATTAAATTATCAATTCTCATCATAAAATCAATATTTATGCAATATAAAACTGTTTGATATCGCAATGTTTTCCTGTTTCGTGCACTCATTATTTATTGAGAAAAAATTGTATGATTGCAGTCCAAAAGGTTGATTGATGGGCGGAGTGAATACGAGAGCTCTGAAATGTTTAAATGCAAGAACAGTAGCAATACTCGATGTTCGTAAATAGAATGATAGCTCTGGTTAAGTGTCTATTTAAGAAGATTGTTTCCATTTCATACATGAAAGCCCAAAGCAATTTGGGATTTTAAATTTTATAAGTTTTTACTATATATCTGCTTATTTCATTTTTTTATTAAGTTCACAGTATCATACATATAAAGCCAATCAAGACTAGACATGATGCTTTCTGGTGTGCGAATTTTCATGATCAAATTACGTGCAATTGCTATGGGCCCCGTTGCATGATAGGTTAATCTATTGAAATCTCCGCGTTTTCTTACTGCTGAAATACGGGTGGTACGTGGTTTTTCGTAAAGCGAAAGTGCTTTCATTAATGAAAGATTTTTCAATGAAAGTACTT
>NZ_JBHIMP010000161.1:0-306 GCF_042194175.1 Bartonella sp. MR168JLCBS
AATCATAGTCGCCTTTTCAGTAATGACTGGACTGATAATTATATCATAATGACGAAGATCTGTCATTTAAAACGCTCCTCAAGAGCCTCGACAGCTGCTTTTGATAAGACAAGTTTGCTGCGACGTAAAATATCATAAACATTAATTCCTTGAATTGGTAAAATATCAATATTAGGAATATTAGATGCTGCACGAGAAAAATTAATATCAATTTCTTTGCCACCAACTAAGAGAGCATTCTTAAACCCAAGCTTAGAAAAACAAGAAACAAGCATTTTGGTTTTAGCTTCCTTAACATTGAACTCA
>NZ_JBHIMP010000161.1:316-1050 GCF_042194175.1 Bartonella sp. MR168JLCBS
TATAATTAAATCATTTGCCTTTAATTTTGCTGACAAAGCAAGACGCAAACCAAGCACACGAATCTTCTTAGGGAGATCATGCGCATGACTACGGACAACCGGACCATGGGCCTTACCACCACCTCGAAACTGCGGCGCGCGAGCAGATGAATGCCGAGCACGTCCAGTGCCCTTTTGTTTAAACATCTTTGCCCCTGTACGTGACACATCAGATCGGCCCTGCGAGTGATGGGTCCCCTGTTGATGACGAGCAAGCTGCCAACGAACAACACGTTGTAAAATATCCTCACGCGGAATAAGACCAAAGATACTCTCAGAAACCTTTAATCTACCAGCTTCATTACCATCAAGGGTTCTAATTACAAGATCCATTATTCGGCCCCCTCAGCTTCAGAGGTTTCTGTCACCGGAGTAACCATTTCCGTTTTCTCCTTCGCAAGTTGGCGAATACCAGCAGGCCTCGGTACATTATCAGGAAGCGGTCTCTTTACAGCATCCCGCACCAAAATCCAAGCACCTTTAGAGCCCGAAACAGCGCCACGCACTAAAATCAAACCACGCTCAACATCCGTGGAAACAACTTCAATATTTTGCGTTGTTACACGCACCTGCCCCATATGGCCAGCCATTTTTTTACCTTTAAACACTTTACCGGGATCTTGACACTGTCCTGTCGAACCATGAGCACGATGTGTGATTGAATTACCATGTGAAGCACGATGTCCACCAAAATT
>NZ_JBHIMP010000162.1:0-702 GCF_042194175.1 Bartonella sp. MR168JLCBS
ATCTTAACGCTCTCGAGCGCTTTGAAAATCAGAAAAAGGAACAAAAAATCATTGGTTTTGGCAATTTGCGTAACCGTCATTGTGCGATGGTTGCTGGAGAGGCAGGTGTTGACTATCTGTTTTTTGGCAAATTAGGTGCGGATAAAAAACCGCATGCGCACCCTCGCAATCTCCAGTTAGGCCGTTGGTGGGCAGAGATTATGGAAACTCCTGCTATCATTCAAGCAGGAAATGATTTTGCAAGTTTTGATGAGGTAATAAAGACCGCATGTGAATTTATTGCCGTCGAAGAAATCATTTTTGCGCACGACTCTCCTTTGCTCATGCTGAAAATGATCAAAGAAAAATGTGAAAATTCGCACTTATAATGCCGAAAAAACATCAAAAACGAAATATCCACCTGTACCAAACGACAGGCACAGAGAACGTAAAACCCCTCACCTAACTGCTTCTTGCAACAAACAGGGAAGAGACGGTTTTATGAAAAATTGTCATAAAAGAACAAAGACACAAGACATCCAAACGTATCATAGTGCTGTTTCAGCGCCCAGAGAGGCTCTCCCCTTATAATCATGATTATGGTGTCTTGATCGCAGACGCAATGATCAATAGAGATTAAAAGCCCGAAGTCTCGATACATAAATTTTCCTCGCTTTGCGGGTGTCCTGGGATTCTGGGAGATTTTGCTATGTCCAGGTGCTC
>NZ_JBHIMP010000162.1:719-1039 GCF_042194175.1 Bartonella sp. MR168JLCBS
TAAAAGCAAAATGCTGATTCTAAGTCAGTACTTTTAACCCCCGGAATAGCAATACGAAGGCGCTCGCGACCGACAGAGGGAAATGCAAGCGAAAAATCCTCAAAACGACATTTTCGTGGGTAAAAAAATTCATTTCAGACGAAAAATGCTGAAAATGTCTCAAAAACAATTAGGGCACACCTTAGGGGTAAGCGCCCAACAAATTCAAAAATATGAAGCAGGATTAAATCGTATAGCACAGGACGTTTAAAAGAAATTGCTGATATTCTCAGTATTCCTATTTCCTTTTTTTATGCCGATACTTAAAACAAAACACAAAG
>NZ_JBHIMP010000163.1:0-1038 GCF_042194175.1 Bartonella sp. MR168JLCBS
GCCAAACAAAAGCGAAAATCCTACTAAAACGAAAATAAACTTAGTCCTTACAACTTTGAACTCAAGTTTCCAAAAGACCTCATGAGCAAGTAGTGCAAAATAACATAATCGAGCAAAAATTCCCTAAAATTCAAGTAAAATTTAGAGCATGATTGATACAATGTTAAAAATTCTCCTAAGCTATAAGAATTTGACCGTTGTAAACTAGGGTAAACCACCTAAGGCTATATGAGCATAACAATTGAGTGCATAAGTAAAAGCATGTGTTATGTGAGCAATTGAGTATACAAGTAAGAGCATAAGCATGTGAACTCCCCCCCACACTTAAGATGTACATTGTCCCCAATGTACGCATGTAAGCACAATAAAAGATAGTAAATTAAAGTGTAATGTGTGGGAAAAGCAATTTTAAAATAATACTTCCATTTCTCCAAGTTGTGCGTTTGATGGAGCCCTGTTTATTGAGAAGTTGTGTTATTAGTGTTGTGAAGCATACACGGTTATGAGGCCGTGTTCATTACTAGTTCCTCAATTCCTCACAAGTAGGACCTCTGCACGCACGCACACAAAAGAGTTTAGTATAGCTCTGCAACAGATAAAAACTATATAACTAATACTAGAAATATACAAGCCATGAATGATCTCAGAAGGAAGAAGTCCATTCTGAGTCATATACAAGTCCAAAATAAATATAAAAAGTACAAGTATGAAAAATAAAATCTAAGACGCCTCAGCGTCGGTTTCCTGCTCAGCAGCGTCGGGTGCGTCTGCTGGCTCTGCTGGTGGTGGTGGTGGTGACCGAGGTCGAGGAGTAACGATGAAGGGTGAGGTTAGGACCTACTGTAGACGCTACTCAATCCTATCGAATCTGGCCTTGACCTCCGTGTGCTGTCTCGCCAAGGTTGCCCGAACCTCGGCCAAATCTGTCTGAAGCACCACAACCGTGCTCTCGAGACTCTCTAGTCGATCATAGGCCCGTGTCGGTGAAAACATACGAACTGGAGGTGCTCCGGTGCCGTGGGGGGTACCTCAGGCCCC
>NZ_JBHIMP010000164.1:0-1037 GCF_042194175.1 Bartonella sp. MR168JLCBS
GGGTGAAGAAAGAGGATGAAAATCATAGGACTGACCGGATCAATCGCTATGGGAAAATCAACAGCTGCTGATTTTTTCAAACAAGCAGGTATTTCCGTTTTTAGTGCTGATGAGACAGTACACCAGCTTTATAAGAGTAAACCAATCTTATCACTCATAGAACATACATTCCCTGGCGTTGTTGAAAATGGTAAAGTTAATCGCCTAAAGCTTTCTAAAATTCTGATCAATGATAGTGAAAAATTACAAACATTAGAAGAAATAATTCATCCTTTAGTACAAGAAAAAGAAAAAGAATTTATTGATAAAGCACGCCAACAGGGAAAAAAAATAGTCGTCCTTGATATTCCACTCCTTTTTGAAAAAAAAGGTGAAAAACGTGTGGACAGTGTAATTGTGGTATCTGCTCCACTGGCAATACAAAAAGAACGGATAATGACGCGTCCGAATATGAATGAAAAAAAAATTTCCTTTATCAATGCTAAACAAATGCCTGATGAAAAAAAACGAGAACGGGCTGATTTTATCATTAATACAGGGAAAGATTTAGAGAATACACATCAACAAGTTTTTTCCGTAATAGAAAATTTGCTAAAGAATTAAAATCATGCGTGAAATTATTTTTGATACAGAGACAACAGGCTTGGATAAAGAGAAAGATCGCATAATCGAAATCGGTTGTGTAGAGATGGTTGATCGGTATCTTACAGGAAAGCGATTCCATGTTTATTTGAATCCACAAGGCGTTGTTATTTCTGATGAAGCTGTAGCAATTCATGGCTTGACTAATGAACGCTTAAAGAACGAAAAAAGCTTTAGTGATATTGCTGATGAACTTTTGGAATTTATCAATGGCGCAACAATGGTTGCCCATAATGCCAGTTTTGATATTGGCTTTCTTAATGCAGAATTAGGACGAGTGAATAAGCCACTTATCAGTGTCGACAATATCCTTGATACATTGGCTATGGCACGGCGAAAATTTCCTATGGGTCCTAATTCTCTCGATGTTTTGTGCAAACGTTTTGGAATTGATA
>NZ_JBHIMP010000165.1:0-439 GCF_042194175.1 Bartonella sp. MR168JLCBS
GTGTGTAATTTTGTTTCATTTTCTGCAAGAGAAATTTTATCAGCCACTTGATGAGCGAGATGGCGCATGTGCCGTGCTTGTTCAATACGCAATGAAAGACGACAAACATTTTCAATTAAGAGCATTTGTATCACAGAAGGTAGCGCCCATAATTCACCAATTTTGAGGGCACAAACTTCTTGAAATCCATTGATCATAGCTGTGAGTGTTTCTTGTGAAAATCTGCTATCTGTATGAGCAATATAAAGCCAAGCTAAAGCAAAGATACGTGGTATTTCTGCCTTTTGTTTATAAAGAGGAAGTTGTTTGATGAAAGATTTAGGTAAGTTACGGCTTAGCTGCTGTATTGTTTTGTCAATGGTATAATAGTTATCAATAAGCCATTGAGCAGCTGGTGCAATAGTTTCATCGTTTCGAGCGGCAATATCGCTTCTATGAA
>NZ_JBHIMP010000165.1:475-1035 GCF_042194175.1 Bartonella sp. MR168JLCBS
TTGGCATTTTCATTCAAACGCTTATGAAAACTCTTACTTTTTTCATATTCAGGGATTAAAATCTCTTCGCCAGAGGCTATGTTATGACCTAATTCATAGAGTTCGTCCTGCGATTTGTAAGTTGAGCGAAGAGGAGAATTAGTTTCAGTAAGACGGCAGCTGCTTGTTTGTTGAGAAAAAAAATACTTCATGAAAGAGAGTGTAAGCGCCATAATATTTTATTGCTATTCAATTAGGTGGTTTCTTTTATTCAATAGGTTGTTGGCATTTCTATTCTAATAAGAAGATTTGTATCTGAAAGTATTTACAATTTTTAAACCAGGCATTGAAAAATCAACGGAGCAGTGTCATTGGAAAATAAAAAAAGGTCGCTAGAGAAACAAGCGACCTAAGTTTAATTTATTGAATCATATTAATCTTGTTCTTGTTTTTTCAAAGCTGCACCGAGAATATCGCCAAGAGAAGCACCTGAGTCTGTAGAACCGTAATGTGCAACAGCTTCTTTTCCTTCAGCAATTTCTAAAGCTTTGATAGATACTGAAAGTTTACGTGTTTTTTTA
>NZ_JBHIMP010000166.1:0-899 GCF_042194175.1 Bartonella sp. MR168JLCBS
CCCACCACAACAACTAAAATGATAAAATCCTCAACCTTTCAACAAAAAACATTCTCAAACCTTCCTGAGTTAGTTGCTGCTATTGCCGCAGGTAAAAAACGACCTGTGCCACATCTATGATAATACAGAAAAAACTCTATAAAATGGAAAAGACCCTTGCTATAAGAATAAAAAATGGCATAACCAGAAACGCACTTGTATGCTATTTAAACAGAACGGAATTTTATATATAAGGAATAAACAAATGATCATAACAGTTCTTGATGGAATTGTCGTAGCAGTCATCCTGTTTTCTGCCTTTCTTGCTATGCTCCGAGGATTTTCACGTGAAGTATTGTCGTTGATTTCTTGGGCAATTGCAACTGTTGCCACACTGTTTTCATTTAAACCCATATTGCCTTTCTTTGAGCAATATATCTCTAACAAAATGGTTGCATTAATCACCACATTGATTGTGATTTTTATTATTTTTCTGATTACTACTTCCATCATTACTGTGAAAATATCTGATTTTATTATTGATAGTCGAATTGGTATAGTTGACCGTACTATCGGTTTTATCTTTGGAGCACTGCGTGGCTTATTAATCACGGTCATTAGCATGTTACTCATTAATGCGCTTATTAAACCTGAACAACAATCTGACTGGCTAAAAAATGCAAAAACTAGGCCTTTCCTCAATTCACTAAGCCAAAAAGTTTGGGACATATTGCCTAAAAATCTCGACATTGTCCTCGAAAAGGCAGAACAGTTCTTTAAAAGAGATGATGCAATAACAAATGATAAGCATTCTCATGAAAATATATCCCGATAAAACGGAAAATAGTTTGTCATTAAGGAAAAGATTCAGATAATATTAGCGTATGATCCTAACCATTTCTCACATCATGACCGAAAGA
>NZ_JBHIMP010000018.1:0-18567 GCF_042194175.1 Bartonella sp. MR168JLCBS
ACAGAGTAATTGGCATGCCCCGCCCCCGCAAATTGTGCAATCGGTTGAATGGCTGTTGTGCCTCCCAAAAAACTTGGCAAAAACTCTCTTAAATTAATGGACCCAAACCACCCCTTCATACGATGAGGCAAAGATTTACAAAAATCTGTCAATTGTGAGATGGTGCCCATAAAACCATCGACAATCCAACTCGCTAAATCTTCCCCAGCTTGTTCCATACTTGCCTTGGCAGCATCAGAGAGCTTTTCGCGGGCAAAAAAACTCTTTCTAAACTGAAACTTCTTAAAATCCCCTTTTTACACTTTTCTCCAAGCAAAGATAAAACTGTCAAGACATGTGAGTGTCATCTAAGAGTAATTGCGTGAAACCATAACCACTATAAACAGACACTAATATTTGTATCGTATTGTATCTATTTACTTACGTATAAAAGAAGAAGATAAAATTGTAATACAATTAAAAGTTCATACGATTAATCAAAAGAAATTGTACAGCATCACAAAACATCAATTGTTTGAAGATTATAAGTAAAAAATTGATCAAAACAAAAAGCTTTCTTGGTAATTCTGGATACTTCCTCGACACACTCCTCTTCTCTTCAAAGATGAAAGCCTAAAAAGAAAAAATAAAATAACAAACCATTATTCCGCTTTGTATTAAAGCTTTGTTCACATTAAACCATTGCACTTATAGCGCTTAACCTGATATTTTAGCATTTTTGAAAAAAATATGAAAAAGATGTCTGATTTTTTATTCTATTTTTAAGTGACACTTAGACACTCTCATTGCTCTTCAAGTCCGCGCATATAATACGTTTTTCCCTCATCCTTAAAACAAAGAAAAAAAACTATTATAACTGACTGCAACTTGCGGAAAATTGGGTGTCTTTCCCTATAATACCAAGATCTTTAATTAAAAGCGGTTTTCCTATTTCTCCATTATAGGCTTTAACGTGAATGGTCTTTCCCTTCACGTCTATGAGGTAATAATCTCCATTAAAAAGTGCACCAGCTGTATAGATAGGGATATTTCCAAAAACCTTATCATTTTTCGCACGGCAATAAGACTGATAATGCGTGTGACCTACGAAGATTGCTTTAACATTGTGAGAAGTAATAATTGACTTAAAGACCGACAAATCTTTAGCATTCTTTTTACGAATAAAAAAGGATTCACCATCAATGGAGGCAGCACGCGCATCATGAAAATTAATGATTGTCACTTTACCTCTTGCATCAGCAGCAGCTAAATCGTTCCTAAGCCAATCTAAAGATTTATTGATTTGCACCTGCATAGACTGTCCCATCAAACGAACCGTATAGCTTGGATAATTGTGAAGCTGCACATAGTGAACATCTCCATAATCCCAAGAATAACTCAAACTTCCCCTTATAGAGCGAATATTTCCACCCGAAATGGGAACCAAACTTTCAGTAACATCTGCATTGAAATGCGATAATTGTCTACGATATTTTTTGATTTCCGATACCATTCTTGAAACTGCACTTATAGCACAAGCATCTTTGTAAAAACTGAATTCTTGAGAATTTGTACAATTACCAACATTATTGGCATAATCATGATTCCCTAAACCCTCATAGACAGGCGCTCCAAAATTTTTATAAACATTTTTATAATCATCATAGTTCTTTTGTTGTCCAAACTCCGTCAGATCACCATTGACAATATGGAACGCGGCCTTGTGCGCTTTTATCACACCAGCAACCTGCTTATTTATCTTTAACCATGGCTCTCTGTTTGATATTCCATTGGCATCACCAGAGTTTAAACGCCACGGTTGCGGATCAGCCATGATGATAGCAGTATAATTTTTTGCAAGAGACTTTTCTTTCATAGACCAGCCCATGAATGCATCATGATAAAGCCTCTCGTCCCTTCTTAACTTTTCAGAATCAAGGTTAAAACAACCAGAGAGAGTAAAAGCAATCACGGTGATTACCAATTTAACTTTATATCTCATAAACCTATCACCATAAAAACGTTACATATTTTATTATATTATAAAAAATTCTTCAGAAGCAATTTTTTATATTTTCTTGTCAAGAGTGTGTCAAAAATTCAAAAGAACGAAAGCAATGATCCTTCAATGAAGGTGCACTTTGATGATATAAAAGCACTGCTGGTTTCAAACCTTCAACTTCAAGCACTTTAATTTATTGAGATTTATGAGCTTGGGCTCTGTCAAATGCTATCGATACATCAACAGATACAAAAAACTAGTTATTTATCAAAACTTATCAAATGTTCGTATACTATTAAAGTATCCCCAACAGAAGAAAAAATGTGTTCTGTATGCTAGAGTCATCAACTCCTTTGGATATCAAGATCAAATACATTAGAATCTTATGATAAATAAGGTAGAAATAATCAAAAGTTCTAGAAAAAGTGTTTAAGTATTACAGTCATAACTCACTTTGATAAAATATAAAACTGCAGAAGTATCATAAAAAAATTATTATTACTTTACAAAAAAAAACAATATAAAATATGTAAGTATTATAATAATATTTAAATTTATATAATATATATTTACATTAAATTTAATTATATAATATAAACAATTATAAGAACATTGTGTATTAAATATAAATTCATATAATGTTAATATCAGTTAATTTTTAATTTTGACAAGAAACCAAAAATATCTTACAAAACTAAAGACAATTATCGAAATTAATAACAACTATCCATTTTCACTTCTTCTTATGAAGTTTTCGGGGGAATGAATATTTTGGGGCTCTCATAAGGAGAATATTGGTGTATAAAACATCCCTTTTATCATGCACGGCTGCAGCCGCTATCATCCTGTTCAACATCCAGTTCAGTGTACATGCTGAAAATCTCGAAGTTTCTGAGGGAAAGACAGTATCCGAACTCGGAAAAACCTATGAGATTATTCATGCAAAAACCGGCGGTAAAATCACCGGCAAAGATTTAACCGTGATCGGAAATAAAGATATAAATTCAAGCGAAAACGAAACCGCTTATGCTGTCACGGCTGAAAACCCTGACAGTGCGATTACGTTACAAGGAAACACAACCATTAAAGGAACTGCTTCTGTCATTTCTTTAGGCGTTGAAGCAAAAGACGGTGCTACATTTCAAATGACTGGGGGAACCATTACCGTTTCCGACACTGGTGCTCTCTTCTGGAACAATGAAAACAAAAAAAGCTGGCTGAACAATGTGACAATATCGAGTGGTAAAGATGAAGCACCTCTACTCGTTGGGATAAAAGCAGACAAAAGTACCGTTGATTTAACAGATGTCAAAGTGATGCAAGCAGGCAATGCTGTAATCGCAAATCATGGTTCTGAAATAACAATCTCTGGAGGATCATTTGGTGCAAAAAATACAGCAATATCTGCTCAAAATGGCAGCATCATTACCTTAAACAACAATGTTACAGTCGCATCATCTAATGGTACTGGACTCCATGCAGATGGTATAGAATCCAAGATCACAATGAAAGGAGGAACTGTCACAGGAGGAACTGTTATAAGAAGAATTTGGGATGGATATGAAAGCGTATTACTTACAGAAAATGGTGGACGTATTGAAATTACGGATGTTACTCTAACAACAGATGGCAAAGGAACCGGTGCACTTGCACTTGGTTCTGATAGCAGAATTGAATTAAAAGGCAATACAAAAATTAACAATGCTTTGAACGGTCTTGGAGCATTTGATGGTGGTAAAATCACCAGCGAAAATTTAACACTCATCGGTTCTGGAGCAAAAGAAGAAAGCACTGGTGTAGGAGTTAACCTGCCTAATAGCAAGATTGAACTAAATGGAAAAACAACCATTGAAAAATTCACACATGGGCTTGATGCACGAAATGGTGGACAGATTGATGTCACGGATGTAGCTTTAACAACGAATGACGCGGGAACCGGTGCACTTGCACGTGATCCTGCTAGCAGAATTGAATTGCATGGAACGGCGACGATTAATAATATTTTGAAGGGTCTTAGAGCAATAAATGGTGGCAAAATTACCAGCGAAAATTTAACAATAACCGGTGGTAAAGCAATTAATGAAAATCTCGGCAAAATAAGCACTGGTGTACGGACAGAGGATTCTGGTAGTGAAATTCAGTTAACCGGCAAAACAACTATTCAAAATGTTGATGAAGGTCTTTATGCGGATGGTGGGAGTAAAATCATTAGCGGAGATTTAACAATAACCGGTAGTGAATCCGAAGAACCAACCGTTGGTGTAAACATTTGGGATGCCGATAGTATAGTTGAATTAAATGGCAAAACAACCATTCAAAATGTTGATGTTGGTCTTTTTGCTATTGAAGGTAGTACAATTAAAACGAGTAATGGCGCTATTGATGCTAATTCTAAAGGTCTAGATACCCAATCCGACACTCCTCAGAATGGGAAAAAAAATAAAATAGAAGCAAAAAAAGCTGCACTGGTTGTAATAAATGGCGGACATATTGATCTGAAAGATGTTTCTGCCACAGCAGAAGTTGCCGGTTTACAATTCGCAACTTTCTCTGATAATGATCCAAATGGCTCGCATGATCCACAAAAATATCATAGCAATGAGATCAATCTGACCAATGCAGAGCTTCATGCTGAAAATGATACAGGAATTTTCATTAAAACTGTTGTTGAAAAAAGTATCGAAGATGCTGCTGCTCCATCAATCGGCACAGTCAATCTTAAAAAATCAGAAGTTCATGCTGACGTATTATTAGGAGATGGTATTTTTTGGGACAAAACATCATGGAAAGATAAAGATTTGTGGGATGGTAAAGAGGTTAAAGCGATCTCCAACGGCACTTTCACATTAAACGCTGATCAGTCTACTCTAGAAGGCAGAGCGAATATTTCTAAAGACAGAAATGTACACTTTGATCTAAAAAACAATACGCAATGGATCTTAAAAAACAGTGCACATGAAAAAGATGATGATGGCAATCTCCTTGATATTGCTCAAAGATCTCGTTCTGATATTTCCACGCTTAATCTCGACAATAGCTCCATTATCTTTAATGGACCAACAGAAGAGCATTATCACACATTGCATATAGGTTCTGGTAAACCAGACACGCAAGAAATCTACAAAGCCTCTGGTGACGCAAAGATTTACTTCAACATTGCTTGGAGTGATAGTGTAGCAAGTGCCGATCAAAAAACCGATAGGCTTCTCATTCACGGTGATGTCTCAGGAACCACAGCAGTTTATATTGACAGCGATTCAGGGGATAAAAATAGTGTAGTAAATGCTGCTGATCCTTCGAATATCGGTGGACTTTCGCTTATTCAAGTCTCTGGAAAAGCACAGGAAGACTCTTTCAAACTGGCAAATGGCTATACCACAAGAGGTCGTTTACCTTATAAATATACGCTGACTGCTTATGGACCAGACTCAAGCCATGGACAAGCCGATATTGCGCAAAACCTGTTTGATGAAAAGAATGAAAATTTCTGGGATTTCCGCTTACACAAAGAAATTCTTGAAACTGGCTCTGGTTCTGCTGGCTCTGGTTCAGGTTCTGCTGGCTCGGGTTCTGGCTCTGGTCCAAGTGTAGCCGCTCTTGTACCACAGACAGCAAGCTATTTGGTCATGCCAAATGCTCTTTTCAGTACAGGATTAACAGATATGGCTAAACAAAACGCGCTCTTAGCCAATATCAGAACATCCATCTTAGGAAAAGAAGAGGAAAAACAAACCGGTTTCTTCTTATACACCTATGGAAGCACAGGAACTTTATCTTCTGAACGCGGACCTCTCAAATACGGTTATGGTGCTGATATTCGCTATGCTGCTCTCCAAGCCGGTGTTACATTGGCAGCAATTGAAGGGCAAAATACCACAACACATCTCGGTCTTGTAGGTACCTATGGGCAGCTGTCGTTTACACCAAAGGACATGTCAGATGCCGGTAAGAACACGCTGGATAAATGGTCACTGACAGCCTATGGCAGTATACAACACAACAGTGGTTTCTACATTGATGCACTCTTGTCCTACGGTATCCTAAAAGGGCATATCGCCAATGCCATCAGAGGCAATACCGCAAAGTTGAACGATGCCAAAATGTTGAGTATCTCCACCACTGTTGGCAAAGAATTTGCAACCGGAATGGAAGGTTTAACATTTGAGCCACAAGCACAAATTGCCTATCAACATTTGATGTTTAACACCATTGAAGATGCTGATAATTTCACTGTTGATATGAACAATCCTTCTCAATGGTTGATCCGTGTTGGTGGACGTTTGACCCAAACCATTTCCACTGAAAACAACCGTCCTATGTCTTTCTATGGAAAAGTAAACTTAATCAAAACCTTTGGTGATGATGGTACCATTCATATTGGTAGAGACTTTGACCTTGATCCTATGGGACCTGCAATTGAAGGCGGCATTGGCATCAATGCACAACTGTCTCACAATTTCTCCCTTCATGGTGATGTAAGCTATCAACAAAAGCTTCAGAAAACTGGTATAAGTGGTGCAAACTTTTCAGGTGGAATACGCTATCAGTTTTAAGGAAAGACTGTAAAAATAGCCTATCATTCTATTTAACTTAACAAAAGGCAGCACAATTGTGCTGCCTTTTTTTGTATATTAAAGCCGTCTTTCTCTTTTCAAGGACCTCTCTTCTCTTCATGTAAAAAATGCAGCGCAGAACATTCTTCTACGAAACTTATTCAATCAGATACAATAAACATAATAAGAATCCTCAACAAATTCATGCGACACATTCAAGAAGAATGCTACGCTTTGTAAAAACACATCAAGCAGTATTCTTTATCTTAAACAGAAAACGCGTTTTAAATCCAACGTAAGGAAACTTTTTTCATTTTTGCTTATTGCTCCCAACTGCGCTTGCCCTCCCCTTTTTCCTTAATGCGGAAAAAATTGTAACCGATATTATGCGCCTTCAACAAAAATCTACATAAGCTAAAATTCACTTAAAATATTATTTCTGAATATTCATTTTATATTTAGAAAAAATATTTAATTACTAAATAGTAAGCTAAAAAAAGAATTATTATTTAATAATACATTTAAATTGAATATAAATTATATTATCATATACTTTAATTTGACAGGTAAGAATAAACAAAATAGGCTGAATCGGTTATTTTATTGAAAACCATCTATTTTCACTTCTTCTTATGAAGTCGGCGGGAAAATGAATGTTGGGGGCTTTAAAAGGAGTGGACTAATGCCTAAAAAATTTCTTCTATCCTGCACAGCAATTATGGCAGTTGTACTGTCTGGTATCCATCTTAATGCACAAGCTAAAAATCTTGAAATTTCAGAAAGTAAAAAAGAAGTTTCCAACGAAACCTATGAAATTATTCACGCAAAAAAAGGTGGCCAAATTATCGGCAAGCATTTGACGATAATCGGAAACAAAAAAACAAACACCAATATAAGTACAAATACGCACGCTATAACAGCTGAAGGTTCTAACACTGCGATTGAATTACTGGATGCTACAACCATTAAAGGAACTGGTTCTAACATTTTCTTCGGTCTTGAAGCAAAAGATGGTGCTACACTAAAAATGACTGGGGGAACTATTACAGTTTCCAAAACTGGCGCTAAATTCTTGAACAGTAAGAATGCTGAAAACAAGCTAAAAGATATAATAATATCAAGTGGCAAAGGCAAAGAACCACTAAATTTTGCAATAGTTGCAGACAAAGACAGTGAAGTCACTTTAGAAAATCTAAAGGTGAGTAAGGCAATGAATAGCGTCGTCGCAAATAATCAGTCTAAGGTCACAATCTCTGGAGGATCATTTGATGCAAAAGGCGCATCAATACATGCTCTAAGCAGCGGCACGATTACTTTAACTAACAATGCTCAAATTACATCATCTGATAACGTTGGTCTCTATGCAGAAGGCTCAAAAGCCAAGATCACAATGACGGGAGGAAATATAACAGGAAAAGATGCCGCATTATCTGCAACCAAAGGTGGCCATATTCAAGTCACAGACGTGTCCTTAAAAATAATAAATAGCCCAACTTTCACTGTCAATGCTTACAATTCTGATACCATAATTGAGTTGCTCGGAAATACAACCATTAGCGGTGATGGAGGTGGACTTTTTGCAAAAGATAATGCTATGATCAAAATGACTGGAGGATCCATTAACGCTTCCTATATTGGTGCTAGCTTCAATAATAGTAAGAACGCTGGAAACAAGCTAAAAGATATAATAATATCAAGTGGCAAGGGCAAAGCACCACTATCCGGTGGTGTATTTGCGTACAATGGCAGTCAAGTCACTTTAGAAAATGTAAAAGTGACTAAGGCAATGAATAGCGTTACTGCAAATAATAAATCTGAAATCACGGTATTGGGAGGATCATTTGATGCCACAAAGGCAGCAATATCTGCTTACAATGGCAGTCGCATAACTCTGACCAACAATGTTCAAGCTACATCATCTCATGGCACTGGACTTCATGCAACAGATTCAGAAACCACAATCGAAATGACGGGAGGAAGCGTAATCACAGAAAAAATGGCGTTGGTTGCAGAAAACGGTGGACATATCAAGGTCACAGATGTTGCGTTAACAGCGACGAATGATAAAATCGGAACAGTTGTCGCCGGCGGTCCGAACAGCATGATTGAATTGCATGGGAATACAACAATTAAGAATGCTGTAGTCGGTCTTCATGCACAAAACAGTGGAATGATAAAAATGATCGGAGGGACCATTACAGCTTCTGAAACCGGTGCTGGTTTCTACAATAGTAAGAGCGATGAAAACAAGCTAGAAAATGTGAAAATATCGAGCAGTAACGATAAAGAGCCTAAAATCACAGGAATAGGTGCCGACAAGGAAAGTAAAGTCACTTTAGAAAATGTAACAGTTACGCAGGCAAAAAGCGGCATAGCTGCGAATAATCATTCTAAAGTAACGGTTTCTGGAGGATCATTTGAGGGGAAAACCGTAGGAGTATACGCTGGAAACGGTAGTAACATTACTTTAACTAGTAGTAAAAAAGGCAATGTGCAAGTTACATCATCATCATCGAATAGCAAAGGACTCTATACAAATGGTTTACATTCTACCATCACAATGACGGGGGGAACAGTAACCGGAGAATTAGCATTAAATGCAGAAAACGGTGGGCATATTAAGGTCACAGATGTTTCTCTAACAACAACAAATGGCAATGGGGGAGGAGCAGGAGTTGATAGCGCTAATAGTATGATTGAATTATATGGAAATACAACGATTAAGAATGCTACTGTCGGGCTTTTGGCAAGTAATGATGGCGTAATTAAAATGATAGGGGGAACCATTACGGCTTCTGCAACTGGTGTTGGCTTCGTGAACAGTAAGAGCACCAAAAACAAACTAGAAAATGTAATAATATCAACCGGTAAAGATAAAAATTCAGGCAACGGAATACGTCTAGAGAAAGAAAGTAGACTCACTTTAAAAAATGTAAAAGTGACTCAAACAGGCAACAGCGTAATTGCAAATAATCGTTCTAACATAACAATCTCTGGAGGATCATTTGATTCAAGCTATGCAACAATATGTGCTCAAAACGGCAGCAGCATCACCTTAACGGACAATGCTCAAATTACGTCATATGATGAAGCAGGACTCTATGCACAAGACTCAAAATCCACGATTATAATGACAACAGGAAGCGTGACAGGAAAATATACAGCCTTAGAAGCAGATATAGGTGGCCATATTACGGTTACAAATGTTGCTTTAAAAGCAACTAATAATGGCAGTGGTGTAGCTGCTGGTGCAGCTTCCTCTGGCTCTAACAGTGTGATTGAATTGCTTGGAAATACAACGATCAGTGACGTTAAAATCGGAATTGATGCGCAAAACGATAGTACAATCAAAATGATCGGAGGAACAATTACTGCTTCCGAATCTGGCGTTCATTTGTTAAAAAATAAGAGCAATAACAAACTGAAAGATGTAACGATATTAAATAGTAAGGACAATACACTACTGATCAACGCAATAATTGCAAGAAGAAGTGCCATTACTTTAGAAAATGTAACCGTTCCGCAAGCAATCAATAGCATAATTTCAGATAATGGTTCTCAAATAACAGTTTCTGGAGGATCATTTAACGCAGAAGGTGCAGCAATATCTGCCATAAACGGCAGTACCATTACTTTAACTGACAATACTCAAATTACATCATCTGACGACGCTGGACTCTATGCAAAAGACTCAAAATCTGTCGTTACCGTAACGGGAGGAACAGTACAAGGTAAAACTACTGCATTATCTGCCCAAAATGGTGGACGTATTAAAGCCACGAATGTTACTCTAATAACAGCAGATAGCAACGGATCCGGTGCGGAAAGCCAAGATGTTGGCAGTTTAGTTGAATTATATGGCCACACAACGATTAAAAATGCTGAGATCGGACTTTCTTCAGAAAATGGCGGGATGATTAAAATGATCGGAGGAACAGTAATTGCCGAAAATAGTGCATTTGTTGTAAATAATAATGGACATATTGATGTGACAGATGTTTCTGTCACAGCAGAAGATAGAGGTATAGCATTTGAAAAATCCAAGAACAATAAAACATCAGAAGTCAATTTAACCAATACAAAACTTCACATTAAAAATGGTACTGGAATTAATGCAAATGAATCAATTGGTAAAGTCAATCTCAAAAATTCAGAAATCCGTGCCAATGTTTTATTAGTAACCGAAGCTTCAACGAAAAAAAATGATTTCACTTTTACACTAAACGCCGATCACTCCGTCTTAGACGGCAAAGTGAGCACCGAAAAAAAATTCAAAACAATCTTTGATTTGCAAAACAATACGAAATGGACATTGAAAACAAGCACAAATAAAAAAAGCCAGAACGAACAACTGCTTGATATTGCTCAAAGAGTACGTTCTGATATTTCTGTCCTTAACATCAATGACAGCTCTATTGTTTTTGAAGAGCCAACAGAAGATCATTATCACACGTTGCACATAGGATCTGGCAGACCAAATACTAAAAAAGTCTACAATGCTACAGGAAAAGCAGAAATTCATTTCAATGTCGAATGGAGTGATAGCGCTGCCGTAAACAAACAAAAAGCTGACCATCTTCTGATTCACGGTGATGTTTCAGGGACTACACTGATTTATATCACTGGACATTTAGAAAAGAACAATATTAAAGCAGACACTTCTGCTCTTACCAGTGTACGTGGTCTTTCACTCATTCAAGTGTCTGGAAAAGTAAATCAAAACTCTTTCAAACTTGCAAATGGCTATATCACAATAAGTGGTTCACCTTATAAATATATACTGAAAGCTTATGGACCAAAATCAAACCACAGTAAAACAAATACTGAACAAAACCTTTTAGGAGAAAATAAAAATTTTTGGGATTTTCGCTTGCAACCATTACTGCTTGATAGCGACTCAAAAGTAAAAAACATCGTGCCATAAATACAAACTCTTTGATCATGCCCAGTGCTCTCTTGTATGCTGGATTGACCGATATGGCTAAGCAAAGTGCAACTGTTAACCAATATGCGACATTTGTCTTAAGGAAAGAATAAGACAAACGGAATGGCTTTTTCTTATACACCTATGGAAAAACAGGAAGCTTATTTTTTGATAAGTAGTACTTCTAGTAGATATGGTTATAGCAGTACTCATCTTCGTTATGCTGCTCTACAAGGAGCTGTTAACTTTGTCGCGCTAGAAAGGAAAAATATCTACAACACATTTTGGTCTTATAGAAACCTATGGACAACTCTCTTTGCACTCCAAAGAATATGCAAGACAGCAAGTAAGAGCATATTGAATAAATGGTCATTTCACTCACCGCCTATAGCAGTAAACAGCGTGACAGTGGTTTTTATCTTAATACTCTTTTATCCTATGAAATCCTAAAAGAAGATATCATCAATGCCATCATTGACAAAACAGCAAAATTGAAATCAGCTATTAACAACAGCTTTAAAAAAACTGGTATATCCGGAGCAAGTTTTTCAGGTGGAATATACTATCATTTTTAAATCAAGACTGTAACAACAGACGTATTGTTATCTGTATACATTTTATCAAAAAAGGCAGCACAATATGCTGCCTTTTTTATTTATAAAATCTGTTTTTCTTTCAAATAATCTCTTTTTAAGAATAAAAAACAACAAAAATAGTTGAATCATTCTCATGTACCATTGAAAAATTTTCATAACAGCTTCTTCTTTTGCAAAGAATAAAACTTAGCATTTTCTGATAAATAAGAGCTAACATTGTAAAAAAGAATAAACAAATCAAAACAATAAAAATCAAACTATACTCTAAAGAATAAATTTTCCTAGAAAACATAGCATTATTAATCACCTATTATTTTTTACAAGTTTAATGCTCATCTACAATGAAAACTTCTAGACATAAATTTATAATTAACAAATTATACAAAAAAATACATAATGCGCGTTATGAGTCATGCAGATGACTCATAACGTTGTACAACTAATAAAGTGAAAAATATGAGAGCTAAAACTTCTCTCAATAAATTATATCGATAAGATTTCACACTATAAAAAATACAAAAACTCTCTATTACAACAAAGATACTAAATACTTCTCGAAACCTAAAACAGAAAAATGTATTTTCTCTTTTGGAAAATCGATCATACTCTTTGCTCTCTATGGACAATAGGCTCTATACTTGCTTCAAAAAACTCCTTTGTATAATCGTGTTGCGCATGTAAATTACGCAATTCATCATTGCTAAGCTCTTCAAGAATAATCCCTTTATGCATAATTCCAACACGTTCACAAATATGTGCAACAACAGCAAGATCATGGGATACCATCAAATAAGTAAGCTTTTTTCTCACGCGTAATGATTTCAACAAGTTTAAAATTTCAGCCTGTACCGACACATCCAATGCAGATGTTGGCTCATCAAGCAACAAAACCTCTGGTTCAATAATTAAAGCACGTGCAAGAGCAATACGCTGACGCTGCCCTCCAGACAGCTCATGAGGATAACGATAAAGAAATGAAGAATCTAAACCAACGGAATCTAAAGCATCCTCCACCCGCTCCTTTTGATTATCCATCCCATGGATTTTGAGAGATTCAGAAAGAACCGTATGGACCATTTTTCTTGGATGAAGTGAAGCATAAGGATCTTGAAAAACCATTTGAATACAGCGTAAAAAATCTTTACTTCTTTTCTTTTCGACTTCTTGTCCAGCAAAAAGGAACTTTCCACTATAATCTGGAATAAGCCCCACCAATGTATTCAAAATTGTTGATTTTCCACATCCGGATTCACCAATCAAACCATAAGCTTCACCACGCTTAATATGAAAATTAACATTTTTAACAACTGTTACTGCCTTATGCCTATGACCAAAAGTTACAGATAAATTAGAAACATCAATAATATTCTCACAATTTGTCATGAGGAACCTCCTCAACACCATTAACAATCGTAGGATTATGTAACCAATCAGGATCACGCTCAGGAACAGCCAAAACATCAACAGGATTATCAAGCCGTGGCAAACTCGCGAGCAATGCCTTCGTATAAGGATGACAAGCGTGAGACAAATCAGAAGCAGGCAACTCTTCTAACACACGGCCTGCATACATCACCAAAATACGATCACAAAAATCAGCAATCATATTCAAATCATGACTAATGAAAATAAGTCCCGTTCCAGATTTTGTCACAAGTTCATCTAACACAGATAAAACTTGTCGTCTGACCGTAATATCAAGTGCAGATGTTGGCTCATCGGCAATAATTAAATCAGGTTTTGGAATGAGCATCATTGCAATCATCACACGCTGCCCCATCCCCCCTGATATTTCATGAGGAAATAGGCGCATCACATGTTCAGGATCACGAATATGAACAGATTCTAACATAGATATAGTCCGTTCCTGCGCTTCAACTTTTGAAACGCGGTAATGAATACGGTAAGCCTCCATAATCTGCTCACCAATCCGTATTAATGGATTAAGTGAATATTTTGGGTCCTGTAAAATCATTGAAATACGCTTCCCGCGGATTTTTCGCATCTGAGGTTCACTTGCGGTCAATAAATCAACATCCTCAAAGCGCATTTTTTTAGCTTTAACAATGGCTGCTCTTGGACTCAACCTTAATATTGCGCGCCCAGTCATCGATTTTCCAGATCCGGATTCACCAACAATTCCAATTTTTTCTTTTCCAACAGAAAAACTAACGCCACGCACAACTTCTGAAATGCCGCGCGTTGTAGGAAAAGAAATACGTAAATCTTCTACTTCTAATAATTTATTACCCATTGCGTGGATCCAATACATCACGAAGACCATCACCTAAAAGGTTGAAAGCAAGACTTGCAAATAATATTGCACAGCCTGGTATTGCCGCCAACCACCAATTTGTCATCATAAATTCCCGCCCTGAAGAAAGCATCGCACCCCATTCAGGACTTGGAAGTTGAGCTCCCAACCCTAAAAAACCAAGGCCAGCAGCCGTTAAAATAATGCCAGACATATCTAAAGTTAATCGTACAATCACTGAAGGAATACACATGGGCGCAACGTGAAACAAAATTATTCTCCAAGCAGAAGCCCCTTGCAAGCGAACGACAGAAACATAATCAGAAGAACGTATTGTCAAAGTCTCAGCACGTGCTAAACGTGCAATTGGGGGCCATGCTGCAATTGAAATTGCAATAGAGGCATTTTCAATCCCTGGTCCCAATGCGGCTGAAAATGCAAGAGCTAAAATCAAACCTGGAAAAGCAAGAAAAATATCGACAATGCGCATGAGCACAGTATCAACCCATCCGCCCATATAACCAGATACAGTTCCAACAATAAGCCCTATTGGACCTACAATAATGGTTGTAAGAAAAACAACATAAAGAGTAATACGGGAACCAAAAACAAGGCGACTAAAAATGTCACGTCCTAATTCATCTGTTCCAAAATAATGCGCCATAGAGGGTGGCTGCAACCGATGCCCTAGATCATTGCTAAGAAAATCATGCGTAGCAATCCAAGGAGCAAAAAATGCACATATGATAATAATACAAATAATAAGCAGACCGAATACAGCCGAAAAGTTATGAAAAAACTTAACCAGTGCGTGATAAATTCTCTGTATGTTCGCCTGAATTATGGAGCTTGGAACAGGGTCGTTTAACCAACCACCCAAAAAAGATGATGATTGCGATTTATGATGATTACTTACTGTCATATTCAACGTGTCCTTGGATCAAAAATGCGATAAAGCAAATCAGAAAATAAATTAATGGCGACAAAGATAAATCCTACAAGTAAAGTACATCCTACAACTGCATTCATATCTCCGGCTAAAAGAGCATTTGTCAAGTAATGTCCAAAACCAGGCCAAGCAAAAACTGTCTCCGTTAAAACAGCCCCTTCTAATAAAAAAGCATAAGAAAGCGCAACAACGGTAATAACCTGAACAGCAGCATTCTTAAAGGCATGTCCCCATACCGTTCGTGCCCACGATAACCCCTTTACACGTGCAGTAATGATATATTCCTGATTAAGCTGCTCAATCATAAACCCACGAGTCATACGGCTAATATAAGCCATAGCACCGAAAGCTAAGATCAAAGCAGGCATAATAATGTGACTAAAAACATTACCAAAAGCCTCCCATTGTCCTTGGCTTGCAGTATCCCAAAGGAAAAATCCTGTTTTTGGTTCGAAAGAATATTCATAAAGAAAATCAATACGTCCTGGACCACCAACCCAGCCAAGCTTGGCGTAAAATATTAACAAAGCCATTAAACCGAGCCAAAACGTTGGAGTAGAATAACTTACAAGTGTAAAAACACGAACAACATAATCAATAAATGAATCGCGATACATTGCTGCAAAAACACCAAATGGAATTCCAAGACTTGTGCCAATAACAATAGCAACGGTTGCAAGCTCTAATGTTGCAGGAAATACACGCATAATATCAGCTAGAACAGGACGCCCAGAAGTTAAAGCATCTCCAAAGTCAAATAAAAATACATTATGAAGATACTTCCAATATTGAACAATCAACGGCTTATCAAGACCAAGCTTATAATACATTGCATCATAAGCTTCCTGACTGATATTATCACCAAGAATAGACAGAACTGGATCTAGAGGAAGAAGATGACCAAGAAAAAAAGTGATCGTCACCAACCCAAGCAATGTGATAAAAACTGAAATAAGAAGTTTCAATCCTTTGCATAAAAAATCCCATAAAAATAATCTTTTCTGCTTTTCTGATACAGCTCTTTCAGTCTCTGAAAGTGGCAAAACCATTATAAAAATCCCCTCTGTAGCGACAAAACATAAAGCAAATACCTTTTTTTATATAACGAAACAACCTCTTATTAAGCATGTTCTACAATCCTTCTCTATAACATGCTTCTTTTTATTTTTCTGCTTCATTGTAATAAAGTCTATAACTGTTCCAAATCCATTTTTTGACATCAGGTCCCATACCAACGGTATAATATGTCTGAAATAAATAAACCATAGGACCATGCTCTAGCACATAATGCTGTAAAGTACGATATTGCATGATACGCTTATTGGGGTCTTTCTCAAACAAAGCATCCATCACCATGTTATTAATATTTTCATCATAATACCCAGCGCGCCAAGCCAAATACATATTGTGCTTTTTTGTAAATGTTGGATCAGGATTAAACACGTGATTTAATGAGGCAGGATGTCCATCAGGATCGGCACTCCCCCACCCCATAATAGCAGTATCATAATTTCCACCACGTACACGGCTCAACAATTGATTTTGTGCCATTTTTTCAATTGTCAGCTCAACACCAATTTTACGTGCATTGGCTTGAATAGACTGTGCAACAGACGACATATAACTAAGGCTTCCAACTAAAAGATTAGCTTTAAAACCGTTCGGATAACCAGCCTCAGTAATTAACTGTTTTGCTTTTTTCAAATCCAACTTAAAAGGCAGACCTTCTTTTTCATCCAAAGCACCAGGAACACCCAAGGACATATAAGTTGCCCGCGGAATAGCAATCCCCTTCAAAACAGTTTTTCCAAGACCTTCATAATCAACCAAATAACGAAGTGCCAATCTAACCTTTTCGTTTACAAAAATTGCATTCTTATTATTTAATGATAAATAAATAATCTGGGGGCGCAAAACACGACTAATTTTGACTGGGCCTCCCTTTTTTTCAAGATCTAAAATATCCTCTGAAGAAAGATCACGCGCTATATCCACATCACCTTTTTCCAAAAGAAGTCTTTGACTTGATGAATCTGCTACGTGCTGCACAACAATCTTCTTAATTTTAGGCACATCGCCCCAATAATGCTGTGTAGCCTCTAATACAACTTTATCTCCTGGAGACCAGCTCACCAATTTATAAGGTCCAACACAAGCCGAATGTGTCGCTAAATATTTATTCCCCATATCACCGTTAATACTCTGCGCTTCAATTGTTTTCCGATCAAGCAAAGCAGAAGCATAAGACTGTCCAATAACAGTCAATATGAGCTGAATAGGGTAGGGTTTATCTAATTTTAATTGCAAAGTCTTATCATCAAGAGCTTGAATATTTGTTTCAACATTGTTTTTAGTAAACCCATAATCCATTAAAGATTGGGCATAGCTCAATCCTAATTTAATAATCCGCCGCATCGACCATACCAAATCTTGCGCCGTTGCTGTTCTTCCATCATTAAACTTTAAATCATCACGAAGATGAAAAACTATTCTTTTGCCATTATCTAAAACATCCCAAGATTTTGCCATAGCAGGGCGAATTTTTGTAGGATCATGTTCATCATATTGTACTAACGCGCTACAAATATTCGTCAATAACTCACTCGTCACGACTTCAACAGTTTGCGCTGGGTCAAAACTACTCATTGAATCAATATTCCATGCCATCACCAATATATCTTTAGATGAAGCACTAAATGCTGATGCTATAGCCCCATTTAAAAAAGCTGTTATGCCTAATAAAACAGAAAATTTTTTCAACATTTTTTTCCCATTTTTTTCCTATTATATTCTTATGCCTTTTCACACATAGCTGTTGTGATTTTGCTCTTTCATCTTTTAAACAGCATAGTATCAAACATCAACTTTATTTAATCAAACTAAGCATCTATAAAATAATTCTCTCATACATCAATCTATATTCGGGATGCAGAGAATCTGTAGCCACAAACAAAGATCTTGTCCAATATAACTTTCTATATTCATCCCCCTTAATAAACGACCTCCATCATATACAGCACAAACATCCCTCACAGTTTCATCCTTTAAGAAACTGAAGGACTTTTATATGAAAGAATATTTTCATCATGCAATTATGATCAAGCTATTTTACCTTTGACAACACCAAAAGACACTTTTATTTTTCAATTTTACTATAAAAAATACGCGGTGCACTATTCCAAACCCATTTTTTGACATCCGGTGTCATCGCGACAACGCTATATTGCTGGTAAATAAACGCATAAGGTCCTTTTTGCATAAGTTCACGTTGTAAATCAGCATATATTTGCGCCCGTTTTTGCGGATCTTT
>NZ_JBHIMP010000167.1:0-1024 GCF_042194175.1 Bartonella sp. MR168JLCBS
TATCTAAAAATCATGGTCTTGTCTTCTGGATTCAAGTTCCACAACAGATAGATAAACAAAACATTGTACATTTGCGCTCACTACCGCTTACTTTTGAAAATAAATTTCAAACCACTTCTGGCATGTTCTCTCATGGTCGTATTGACCCAGGATCTGCTGCACTTGCTCTGCATATGCCCAAAGTTATTGCTGGAAAGACTGCCGATTTTGGTTCTGGCTGGGGCTTTCTTTCTCACGCTGCACTTGAAAGAAGTGAAAAATTAACTGCTCTCGACCTCTATGAAGCCGACTACAATGCTTTAGAAGCAGCCAAAAAGCACCTCAAGCATATAAAGGCTTCTCTTCCGGTTCATTTTTATTGGCATGATCTTTTACATGAACCAATCACAAATCTATATGATACAATCATTTCAAATCCGCCATTTCATACGCAACAAACTACGGATGTTTCATTAGGACAGCATTTTATTATAAATGCCGCAAAATATCTAAAGCCAGGTGGTCATTTGCTTCTTGTTGCTAACCGCCACCTGCCTTATGAAACCTTGTTAAAAAACCTTTTTCGCACGGTATTGATACACCAAACCTCCGGCTTCAAAATTATCGAAGCACGCCGTTAAACAAAAACAAGAGATCACTCTAAAGAATGAAACGTGAAAGATCTA
Organism: Bartonella sp. MR168JLCBS; assembly: GCF_042194175.1. Lineage (NCBI taxonomy): Bacteria > Pseudomonadati > Pseudomonadota > Alphaproteobacteria > Hyphomicrobiales > Bartonellaceae > Bartonella > Bartonella sp. MR168JLCBS. Next base: position 666 of record NZ_JBHIMP010000167.1, read on the forward strand.
AATCAGCAGCAAGATCGCCTATAGATTGTCTGACATAAGCAGCGTCAATTTTAAACGATGTCCCTGCTTTATCAGGTGCAGTAAAAGAAATCTCATCCAAAACGCGCTCCATCACCGTTTGCAAACGACGTGCCCCTATGTTTTCAATCCTTGCATTTAAATCCACCGCAATATCTGCTAGAGCGTCAATCGCATCATCTGTGATTTCTAAACGAACCTCCTCCATTGCCATTAAAGCAATATATTGCTTAATCAGACTGGCTTCAGGTTCGGTCAGAATACGTCGTAAATCTTCCCGTGTTAAAGGATTCAGTTCTACGCGGATGGGCAAACGGCCTTGAAGTTCTGGCAATAAATCA
>NZ_JBHIMP010000168.1:0-1022 GCF_042194175.1 Bartonella sp. MR168JLCBS
TTTAAGGAATTATGAATCGTGCGAGGGGAATCATCCAATAATGAATTTTCCTATCGCACAGAATTAAGGTGCAACCTGATTTTTTGCGGTAAATACTATAGAAATAAGCGGGCTGACAAATGCTTTTAAATAGCAAGAAAAATTTTCCTTCCATTGTTAAATCAACATTTCAATTTGTTTCTTTAGCAGCTATTTCCCAGATATTAGTATCTTGTTGTTCAAGCCAAACAGCACATTTTGCATTTAGAAGTTTCTGTCATAATAAGGTCGCTGATGCAAAGACTGTTGATCTACCTGCAAAAATTTCAAGTGAGCAAAATCGATCGAAAGAAAAAAAACGTGGGCGGGCCATCATCGGTAAACCTTACAAAATAAAAGGAAAGTGGTACTATCCCAAAAATGATCCAACCTATAAACGTGTTGGACAAGCATCGTGGTATGGTTCAGACTTTCATGGGCGTTTAACAGCAAATGGTGAGATCTATGACATGAATCTTTTGACAGCCGCTCACCCCACAATGCCTTTACCCAGTTATGCTCGTGTTACTAATCTGGAAAATGGGTCTTCTATCATTGTTAGAGTGAATGATCGAGGTCCCTTTATTAAGGATAGAATCATTGATTTATCAAAACAAGCTGCAGCGATACTTGATTATGAAAATGCGGGTGTAACAAATGTTAAAGTCGAGTATATTGCTGAAGCGCCCATTGGCTATTATGATGGTGCTTATTTAATATCCTCTTATACGCCTGGAAAGGTTGATTCGTATTCGTTAGCATTCGCAGACATTTCAAAAAAAAGAGAAGATATCATGTTAGGGGAGAACAATACGGACAGCAAAGAGAAACTAACTAAAGCTGCTGTTAAACAGAAGCAACTGAGTAAAACTGTTTCAATAAAATTGCCTGATATTGGTCCTATTCTTGTTGATAAGCCAATATTGTTCGATCAGATAGCATCTATAAAGTTGTCTAATAAATAAGTCAAAAAAAGACACAAGGTCAATTGATTACAACTGTTT
>NZ_JBHIMP010000169.1:0-1021 GCF_042194175.1 Bartonella sp. MR168JLCBS
AGCACTTGGGACGGTTTCACTTGAATTGGCATTGGCAAGAATTCCAATGGTCCTTTGTTATAAACTTGATCGTTTTTCTAAATTCTTTATTTTTCCAAAAATTATGTTATGGAGTGCTGCTCTTCCAAATATTCTTTCTGATAAGCCTATTGTACCGGAGTATTTTAATGAATTTCTACGACCTGGCATGTTAGCAAGGCAGATCGAACAACTTTTGCATAACCCTTTATTGCGACAGGCACAACTTGATGCTTTTGAATTGATGGAACAGAAAATGAAGACTGAAGTACCACCTGGAATCATTGCTGCTCAAACAATAATCACCCTTCTCAAAGAAAAATTGGGACACTTAAAATTCTCGTAGATAAAACAATTTTGATGATTAATGTTTAATTTTAGCAAGAAAATTATGAGCACGTTGACTTTTAGGATTGGTAAAAAATTCATCAGATGTTGTATCTTCAATAATTTTTCCGTTTTCTAGAAAAAGTATTCTTTCTGAGACTTTCCAAGCAAAACCCATTTCATGAGTAACGCAGAGCATTGTTATACCTGTATCTGCCAATTGAGCCATAACTTCTAGAACTTCTCCGACGCTTTCTGGATCAAGAGCTGACGTTGGCTCATCAAAAAGCATCACTTCGGGTTCCATACAAAGTGCACGTGCAATTGCAACACACTGTTGTTGTCCACCAGAGAGTTGTAAAGGATATTTATCACAGTATTTTTCAATTCTAACCTGTGTCAGGTAATGAGCTGCCCGTTCTTTTGCTTGTTGCTTGGAAAGTCCTTGAACTGTCATAGGTGCTAAAATACAATTTTGCATAACAGTCATGTGGGGAAATAAATTAAAGTGTTGAAAAACCATTCCTATTTTGCGGAGAACATTTTTTTGCTGGTATATAGGAGCCGTATGAATATCGACATTATGAACACAAATTGAGCCTTTGTCTGCTTTTTCTAATTGATTAATACAACGAATCAAAGTTGATTTTCCTGATCCGGAAGGACCACAAATAAC
>NZ_JBHIMP010000170.1:0-323 GCF_042194175.1 Bartonella sp. MR168JLCBS
AGAACAAATTTCTCACCCTTAAAGACCATGTCCATTTCATATGCTTTTATGCTCTACACACTGCGAAATATCATTCTTTAATGCGTTTTGGTCATGCAGCCTTTCTTCGAACACAATCAAAAGATAACCTCATCGTCTCCTTCATCGGATGAGTAGATGCACTCTGAAGGAAATCGCACCGTTTTTTCTCTCAGATTCTTCTAAAGCAGAAGCAGCACACTCCCTGTTCTCACATTCCCTTCCAAATATTGTTTCAAAGACTTAAGATGAGTCTGCACGCCCCCTCAAAGAATTGTCTTAGAATTTTTTAAAGTCACAGCCAC
>NZ_JBHIMP010000170.1:344-683 GCF_042194175.1 Bartonella sp. MR168JLCBS
ATCCCTGTTTGCCTTTAGGTTCGGCAGTATTTAACGCTTTTTCAGCGTTTGTGTTACTTTCAGAAAAATTTGCTGCTCCAGCAGGATCTTTTATGCTTCGTGTTTTTTTCTCCGCCCCATGAGTTTTTGCTCCTTTTAACTTAGCATCATTGGGTTTGGCATTACTGGATTTTGTTTTTTCGTTTTCAGCTTTTAGTTTTTTCTTCCCTCCGTTTGCTTTATGCACATCTGTTTCATTCACCGTTACTTTATCGGCCTCAATCTTACTTGCTCCGGTCTTAGGCACAGATGAAGTGCGCAGAGAAGCATTTTCATCTTTCTGAGTTCGTGAAGGAGGTT
>NZ_JBHIMP010000170.1:693-1021 GCF_042194175.1 Bartonella sp. MR168JLCBS
CAATAATTTCATTAATTTCAGCACCGGTTAAAGTTTCATATTCTAATAAACCTTGTGCAAGAGCGAACCATTCTTTCTTTTTTGTTTTCAGAATTTTTGTAGCACTTGTATAAGCAGCATCAATGAGCTTACGCACTTCAGCATCAATCATACGCGCTGTTTCTTCAGAGACATTTTGTGTTCGTGCAACAGAATGGCCTAAAAAGACTTCATCCTGGTTATCACCATAGGCGACATTTCCAAGAAGATCAGAAAAGCCCCACCGTGTGATCATCGCCCGCGCTAACTTTGTCGCTTGTTCGATATCAGAAGAAGCACCGGATGTGAT
>NZ_JBHIMP010000171.1:0-323 GCF_042194175.1 Bartonella sp. MR168JLCBS
GGTTGTTATGGGCATATTGCTGATTTAAGACGTACCACAGTGGCACCTTTTTGTGAAGATGATCTCATTACATGGGAAGAACTAAAAGCGGTAGCGCTAGATAAAATTGCAATAAATGAAAATGACACTCCTTCTGAAAGAAATTTTACAAAACTTGATGAACTCTTAATTGAAACGGGCGCCGCACTGAAATGTCTCTCTCATTATACCCTTAGTGAAACACGAGCACAGTGAGTCATAGCGGGTAAGTCAATGCCCCTTTGTGGTCACAATGCACCTATTGATAAAGATGAGGCTTGCGTCCTCTACAAAGCCCAACTTGC
>NZ_JBHIMP010000171.1:333-701 GCF_042194175.1 Bartonella sp. MR168JLCBS
GGTACTCTTGACAAAGCCAGTTCAAGCCAACGGGGATTTTCACAATTTAATCCGTTCTTTTTTACAACACTCTATATTTTCATCTCTCAATAACAAAGAATAAAGAATGAAGCCCTTCTCATTCTATACTCAACTCTTACCATCAAAGTAACTGGTCAGCAGAAGGCTTTAAATGCATCTCACTGGCATACGGTATTGTCTGCCGCTCGATCATACGGTGTACTCTTATACCGTTAGGTGCACAATTTAAGTGACGCAGAAGCTTATTCACTTCTGCATCTGCTTTTATGCGACGGTGATTATGGCGCAAATAATCTACCCATGTTGGCATATGATAAACTTCTGTCCAATATTCAGGCCTTTCAAGA
>NZ_JBHIMP010000171.1:766-1020 GCF_042194175.1 Bartonella sp. MR168JLCBS
ATTCTTCAAGATCATTTTCATGAATTTGGTAATCAATCATAATCATGATCGGACCGCTTCTTGCTTCTAGGTCGAGTAAAAGCTCTGGTTCTCTGAAATGGTCAAGGGGATCCAGATCAATCTGGGGAATTTCCTGAATTTTAAACTTTATCCCCGCAAGAGCTCCAAAAATCAAAAATAGAGAACAAATACTCAAAGTAAAGGTTGGGGAATAACCATCAGCCAGCCCCCCCCAAATTGCGCTTCCAACAGCC
>NZ_JBHIMP010000172.1:0-1016 GCF_042194175.1 Bartonella sp. MR168JLCBS
GATAGAAATATCAGAATTTGTCTTGAGAAAAAATCCTGAACAATCGGCGCACTTTCTTGAACAAATTAAAACACTAGGCATGAATCTGGCACTGGATAATTTTGGAACCGGTTATTCATCACTTGCCTATCTCGTCCGTTATCCATTCGATATGGTTAAATTAGATCGTTCGCTTATCTCTATCGATTCGCCTAAGAAAAAACTTGTTCTCAAGTCCATCATCAATATGGCAATTGATCTTAATTTGCAAATTATCGCAGAAGGCGTTGAAAATGAAAAAGAAGCGATCTTCCTGCGCCAAGAAGGCTGTAAATATGTTCAAAGTACACTTGTTACTAAGCCAATTGCTATCGAAGAGCTAATCACTCTCGTTCAAAACCACTTCCCTTATAAAATAAAGACATAGTAGAGAGAAAACTGTTGAATAAAAAACTCGGAAAATCATAACACTCTCTACGCATGACCCATTTCAGAAACAAGATAGGTTGGGTTAATTCCCATGCGAATCAAGCTTTCATCATACTTACGACTTAAATCGCTTTCAAAAAGAAAACTAGGCGATGTGGGGCTGATCAACCAGCCGTTTGTAGAAATTTCTGTCTCGAGTTGTCCCGGTTTCCATCCAGCATAACCTAGCGCTATAAGTGCATGTTGAGGACCTTGTTCACAACTGATCGCTTTTAAAATATCAATAGTTGCAGTAAAGCAGATTTTTTCTGCAATAAGAACGGTTTCTTTACAAGTGTAATCATCCGAATGGAGCACAAAACCACGTAAAGGATCAACAGGTCCGCCATAACGTACAGGAAAATTTTTTATTGGCTCAGAAAGATGTTTTTTTTGAACGCCGCTTATCACCCCAAGATGAAGCAAGAGCTCAGGAAAATCAATATGGTGCAATTGATTGAGAATAATCCCCATAGCACCAGCATCAGAATGTGCACAAACATAAACTACAGAACGAATAAAACGATTATCATTCATCCCAGGCATTGCTATGAGTAATTGTCCACCTA
>NZ_JBHIMP010000173.1:0-229 GCF_042194175.1 Bartonella sp. MR168JLCBS
AAATTACAGGAGTTGTTTTGATAGATACTTTCTGTAACATTTTGCAACATTTTTTCACACAATCCCCCACTAGTTTGCGTCAAAAGATCAGATGAAAAACAAAAATTCTTTTGTGTTTAGCCGGTCAGAGCCATCGATGCGGAGCGGCAGACTTTAAGAGTATGCATCTGACATTGTGCTTCTTTGGTGTGCTTCACAATTTGAGCAATCTCTTTTGCTTTGCTTGCCG
>NZ_JBHIMP010000173.1:288-1015 GCF_042194175.1 Bartonella sp. MR168JLCBS
AACGATTTTGCAATTGACGCGAAAAACGATGGAGTTGTTGTTGCAGCGTAGGGGAATGAGACAAGACATCTCTTTGTTGTTCTGGGAACAAGGCAAAAAGGTTTTGCAAGTCTTTCCCAGGATTTTCGACAGAGCGCGCTGTGCGTCTTTGTTCTCTTGAATATTGCTCTATGATGTCAGTCATGGTCTTATGTGTCATATCGGCATAACTTTTAAGTGTGTCACCCAGCTGTGAAACAGTCTCTTCCGCACGTTTGCGCGCTGGGCTTCTTAGACCCAGGATTTTCTTCCCGGCAAGCTTACCAACTGATTTAGGATTTTGGATAATGTGATCAGCAAACTGTTCGCCTAAACTTGGATCTATATTGATTGTCTCAATCATTTGGCTTAATGCTTGTGTGTTGCCGTAAACACTTTTTGATAACCACTCGACTTCATGGCGGTATGATTCAACCCCACAATGGTTTACGAGCCTTTCGGCAAGGATCTCATTGGTGAGAGGCGCTAATATCTCGCTTGGGATAAGCGTTTCTCTCATGTTTTGAACATTGTTTTTCTGAAAGGAGATGAAATCACCATTCTGTAATATTTTCACTTGCTCTGGTTTAAGATCATCTTTGTGCCCGACGATGAAAGTGCCACCTTCTAATTCTATGACAAAACCTTCAGCTGAAGAACCTTTATAAATGCCATCATAGGTCACACCTTCTTTTGCTGCCAAAACAAT
>NZ_JBHIMP010000174.1:0-1012 GCF_042194175.1 Bartonella sp. MR168JLCBS
AATGAGAATGTGTGTATTGATAGACAGAATAACAAGACCAATAGCCATAATGGCTAATAAAACGTCGATGTTTTCCTGATGATTAAAACTTTACAAAAAAGTGGTGAAAGAAGCACACCAGTAAAGATACCTGCTGAATAAAGCGCTTCAAATATTGCAAAGATCCTGCTATCCGCATTCAAAATCTCTTGTATATAAGGAACCAGAATAACAGGGATAATCAGTCAAAAGAACCATAATAATCAGTCTAGCTTATATAAGGCATAAAAAGAGCCGGATTCTGCTTAAAATAACGAAGTGACGATATATATTTCCCACCAGTTTTGCTGGTTTTGACTTTCAGATCTTTGGTTTAGGTACCTTCATTGCAAAGTTAAACAAAAGCAATAATAAAGAATACGCTACCTATCAGGAGGGTTCCTTTTGTTCCTGCATAGGCAAATATAAATCCACTTAATCGCCAAATTCATAAACCATATCAATTGTCGCATTTGTATTTATTTATAAGATGTTCTTTCGAAATAATACTTTGGATTAAAGAAATAGCTGATAGCATATAAAAAGAGATAAAAACACCCAAGAGGGTAGATAAAACCATCAATTCAATTTTTATGCCAAACTTCCAAATTACTCAACCCATGATCATCAAACCTCTGACAAGATTTAAGCTGCGCTTTTTTGGGGCGTCGTCGCACAAGCATGACGAAAAACTTTGTACTTTGCTTTTTCAAGTACGTTGTTTTTCAGGCAAAGGGCATAAAAAAGAGAAAAATTAGAGAAAAACGGAGTGTTTTTATAGAAAGGACGTCAATTGCAAAAAGCAAAAAACTGCAAATACTGGGTTTTTGAGACTATGCCATCAAGAGGTATAGGAAAGTTCATTTAGAGTCAATGGCGGAGAGAGAGGGATTCGAACCCTCGATATAGTTTCCTATATACACGCGTTCCAGGCGTGCGCCTTCAACCACTCGGCCACCTCTCCAGAGAGTCCGCACTATACCCAGAAAGAAAG
>NZ_JBHIMP010000175.1:0-361 GCF_042194175.1 Bartonella sp. MR168JLCBS
CGTTTACGTCCATAACGATCGGCAATAAATCCAAACAGCCAGCCGCCAATAGGGCGCATAAGAAAGCCAATAAAAAAGACAACGGAAGACTTTAAAAGTTCGGTAACAACATCTCCATCGGAGGGAAAAAACTGTGATGCAAAATAGATGGATGTAAAAGAGTAAACATAAAAATCATACCATTCTACCAGATTACCTGATGCACTAGATATGATAGAGAGAACACGTTTCTTTGTATCATATGGTGCTAAAACTGCTTCCTTCTCCATAAGAATATCCCTTTTATTATGTGCCTATTTTCCTTAAATTTTTTACTTCATTTGAGGCTATTTAAAGCATTTTGTCTTTTGCGTCACCAAAC
>NZ_JBHIMP010000175.1:377-1007 GCF_042194175.1 Bartonella sp. MR168JLCBS
TGTTTTCGGGAAGAGATTTGCATTGTATTTTATCTTTTGCAATTTTTATTTTCTATAATCAGTAGAATCGGCCATAATGCTTTTATGAAAACCTACCTCGATCTTTTATCTCATGTTTTAAATAAGGGCATTGATCGTACAGACCGAACCGGTGTTGGGACGCGATCGGTTTTTGGCTATCAGATGCGGTTTGATTTACAGATCGGATTTCCATTGTTAACAACGAAGAAATTGCATTTACGCTCGATCATTTATGAACTTTTGTGGTTTCTTAGAGGTGATACAAATGTCGCATGGTTAAAAGAACATGGTGTATCAATTTGGGATGAGTGGGCTGATGAAAAAGGCAATCTTGGTCCTATTTATGGTTATCAATGGCGTTCTTGGCCAGCTTCTGATGGACGCTATATTGATCAAATCAGTCGTCTTTTAACGATGATTAAAAAAGTACCTGATTCTCGTCGCTTGATTGTCTCTGCGTGGAATCCTGCATTGATAGAAGAAATGGCTTTGCCACCTTGTCATTGCTTTTTTCAATTTTATGTTGCCGACGATAAGTTGTCTTGCCAGCTTTATCAGCGTTCGGCGGATATTTTTTTAGGTGTCCCGTTCAATATTGCTTCTTATGCG
>NZ_JBHIMP010000019.1:0-13654 GCF_042194175.1 Bartonella sp. MR168JLCBS
TACACCTGCATGTGCACCGGACCCATAACGACCCGCACCTGCAAAAGAACTGTTAATCGTATCTCTTACACGGTCTAAGCTATTTTGAAGGGCGGCATTAAAAGACGGATTCTGTCCAACCATACCACCAGAAGCCATATGTCTAAGATTCATGGCTGCCGACGTTGGATTGTAGATTGTATTCATCAAAGAGCGATTTTGATAATGATGAGGAATACTGCCAAGACCACTAATGCCATAGCGCGTTTGATCACTTAACGGGGCAATACGAGGTCCCCCATACACATTCCCCCCAATCCCTGTGTCATACATTTGATACGCATCCCTACCCCCACGCTTAAATACATTCTCCATCCAAGCAGGAGGGGCGCTTGTCTGTACCTGCTTTTGTTCTGTTGTTGCTGGTGTATTGCTCCCCATTTCATAATTCCTTCCTGTAATAAAGCATATCTATGCTGTAACCTTGCTTGTCCAATGCACGTTTCCAACCCAAACGACCCAAGATCTCCATTTCAAAAGCCCCATTCTCACGCGCCCAATCCTCTGCAACTTGCAAATTGTCAACTTGATCAAGAACACCCTTGCCACTACATTCACAAATGAGCGCGCGCTTCTTTCCTAAAACTGTCTGTTGTATCTGGGTCGTGACTGCTGCTAAAAATCGCTCTTCATCATCCAAAACAAGCCATAACTGTTTCTCGCCCATGCAAATAGATTCAATGAGTTCTTGCAACGTAACTTCATGTTTAAAACGCTCTACATACTCTCTAAAAGATGCAATAATCTCTTCAAGATAAGGGGCTATACGCTCCATATCCCAAGAACTGGTCAAAAAGACTTTTGCCATTACCCTCTACCAAAAGGACGTAAATCCACATTAAACCCCGTAATCATCGTACAAGATATTGATTTATAATGATAATTCACTGTTTTGTATGTTGAGTGAGAGTCCCGAATAACGTAAGATTCTCTCATTTCAAATCTGTTTATCTTGAATCAATCAAAACCACTATTTGCACATAACAAGTGGGATGAGCGTGTGGATCAAATTTGTATAAGAAAGGACTAAAAATGGCTCTTATGAACCGTCTTAATGCAAGGGCTGTCGCAACATTGGGGGCTGGCAAATATAATGATGGTGCTGGCTTGTTACTTCATAAGCGTAAAGATGGAGGTGCTCAATGGATTTACCGTTATACCATTCATGGTCGGCGCCGCGAAATGGGCTTGGGTGCCTTGAGAGATGTTTCTTTAAAACAAGCCCGTGAATTGGCAACTGGGTGGCGTTCTGTTCTTCGTGAAGGGCGTGACCCTATTAAAGAACGTGAAAAACAAAAGCGTGAGGCAATAAGTAATCTCCATTATTTAAAAGATATCGCGTTGGATGCTTTTGAAAGTCGTAAAGCTGAATTAAAAAATGATGGTAAAGATGGGGATTGGTTTTTACCATTACGCCTTCATATTCTGCCCAAATTAGGCTGTCTTCCCGTTTCTGAGATTACACAAACAGAGATACGCAATGTTCTTGCCCCTATTTGGCATACAAAAGCTGGAACAGCTAATAGAGCTCTTATTCGTCTCAACCTTTGTCTTAAACATGCGGCTGCCTTAGGATTGGATGTTGATTTACAAGCAACAGAAAAAGCACGCGCGCTCTTAGGTAAACAACGTCATAAAACGCAAAATTTACCAGCCATGGATTGGAGAGAGGTTCCGGCTTTTTATAAAACACTCTGTGAAGCATCAACCATAACACAACTGGCTTTGCGTTTGCTTATTCTGACAGGCGTTCGTACCAATCCTTTACGTCATATTCATAAAGATCAAGTTGAGGAGGATATATGGACCATTCCTGCTGAGAATATGAAAGGAAGGCGTGATGCTACAACAGAATTTCGCGTGCCTCTATCAACAGAAGCATTAGAAATTCTAAAACAAGCGCGCTTGCTCTCTCGTAATGATTTCTTTTTTTCTGCTAGAGGTCGTGGTCCCCTCGCTGAGAAATGTATGGCCACGTATATGAGAAAAAATAAAATTGAAGCCTGCCCCCATGGATTTCGTTCTAGTTTACGCAATTGGCTCGCTGAAACAACCGATGCCCCCTATGAGGTCGCTGAAACCATTCTAAGTCATACGGTCGGGGGTAAAGTAGAGCGTGCCTATCGTCGTACCGACTATCTAGAACAGCGTCGTGTCTATATGGATAAATGGGCGGCTTATGTCACCGGTCAATCTTAAGATATGGGGTGCATAACCCCATTATCTGTGCATAACTTTAACTCTCTTGTCTCTCATTCTCTCTCAATAAGATTCATCACGCCTCACATAAGAAATTATATGATAAAATATTGTTTTCTATAAATAAAATACCTTCAAAAATGAACCAAAATATGGTTAATAAATACTTATAATTTGTTACCATTTTTTATAGTGAAAGGAAATTATTATGACAGAAAATGATATTCTTTTAACAGATCGTGAAAGTGCAAAACTGCTTCATATGAGTGTCTCAACATTCCGCCGTCATGTTACCAATGGCTCTCTCCCAAAACCTTTAAAATTTGGTTTTTTATCGCGTTGGTTACAATCAGATCTTTTGAATGTCATCGAGCAAGCAAAACAGCAACGTCAAAGTGACGCGGCATAAAAAGAAAACCTTGTCACGTAAGGACGGACAAGGCTTTCTCAAGCTCATCACCCTAAAGAGTGCACAATCCGTCCTATGACACAACGTTATAGGATTTAAAATGATGTGTTCTTTTAAGAATGCGCACGGTATCACACGTGCTGTGCCGGAGGTTGGCATGGGCGTTATGGACCCGTTGCCCTGCTCATGATGATAGGCTACCTAGCTTATCCCTTGCCAATGGACATGATGGGCGTCTTTTACTCTATTGTTATGCTGGCTGCTCTTTTAGAGAGATCATACAAGCGCTCATTAGAATTGGCTTGCTTGGAAAACAAGCTTATGATCAGACGCTTTCTTTATCCAAACAGTTTTGTGCTGATTTCAAACGAGCAAAAAAGAAAGCAGAGAGAGCAAAAGCAATTTGGCAACAATGCCAACCAATCAAAAATACTTTAGCAGAAACCTATTTACGCATGTGGGAAATCACATGTGAGTTGCCTACTGATTTACGCTTTCACGACAACTGTCCGCACCCATTAGGAATGACACTACCCGCGTTGGTGGCTCTTGTTAAGGGTGCTGACTCTTTTGCCATTCATAGAACCTTTTTACAAGCCAATGGATGCAAAACAGATCAAAGACCAGAAAAAGCCATGTTGGGATCTGTAACGGGTGGTGGGGTGCATTTAAGTCAAGCCAATCCCAAACATCTGGTCATTTGTGAGGGCATTGAAACCGGTCTGGCTCTGCTGTCTGGGTTGTTATCTGAGCCTGTGAATTTATGGGCGTCCCTTTCAACCCTATGAAAATGCAAAATAGATATAAAATATCCATTCTAATAGTACCTATTGAAGAAATAGTAAAAATACATTACATTAGAACTACTTTGTAACACATTAAGTGGTCGTAAAATGGCTGAGACAACATTTACCTTTCGCGTCGATGATGTATTAAAAAATGAATTTTCCAAAGCAGCAAAGGCGTGTGATAGATCTGCTGCACAATTATTGCGCGATTATATGCGCGATATCGTAAAAGAACAAAAAGAAAAAAGTGCATACGATTTATGGTTTCGGGAACAAGTTCAATTAGGGATAAATTCTGCTAATGCAGGTGATATAATATCTTCTGAAGAAATCGAAGCAGAAGCAAAGGAATGGCGCCTAAAAACACAAAGTAAACTCGATAGATCAACTTTATGAAGCTAATTTGGACACAAGTAGCACACGTTGACCGCAAAAAGATCCGTGAATACATATCACAAGATAATCCTTCTGCTGCCTTAAAGTTTGATCAACTTTTATCTGAAAAAGTAGAAAAACTTGTTAAATTTCCTACTCTTGGTCGTTTAGGACGAATTGTAAATACACGTGAACTTATTGTACATTCAAATTATATCATGATTTATGATATTTCAAATGGCGTTGTGCGTATTTTACGTGTGCTTCATACAAAGCAAAAATTTCCTTAATCAACTGTATTTTTATTTACTTGGTAATTGAAGCAAATTATTTTCTACAATACTGCGCTCCCTATCAGTAAGTAATGATAGATTACTATTTTTATAATGTTGCGAATATGATTGCATAATGCACTTTGCACACCGCTTAGTTTCTACTCGTAAAAATAATGATGATACTCTTGGTAAACGACGCTTTATTGTCAATGATATCACGGTCGAAAAGCTTGGGGAACTCTTAAAAGCCCCCCGTGGTCTCTTAATGGTGCGTGATGAATTGTCTGGTTTTTTAGCCAATCTGGAACGTAAGGAATATCAAACAGACCGTGCTTTTTATCTAACGGCTTTTAATGAAGATGATCAATTTACCTATGACCGTATCGAGCGTGGAATAAACGATGACGGTTTTTCGTAAAATCTCTGGAGACAATAGCTCCCAAGGCGGTAGACCTATCATACGTTATGAACAGCATCCTTTAGTGAAAAGTCATAAGACATCGCACTGAGGCAATTTGGAAATCTTATAAAATATTAAACAATATAACAGTGAACCTTCAAAGCACTCCCCATCATTAGTTTTGGGGGACTTTGGGGGTGCCGCTTATATGTATTATTTTATTTTTGATTGAAAAAAATATATAAGGGGGGGAAAAGGAACCATCAAAACCTTCAAAACTTGCGTTATAAACGCTCCATATTTCCTCTATCAATTTCACCTCTTCCATAGTTTTTTCCAAAAACTCTTGTAAAAAGGGATAGATTGCGGAGTGGGAGTGTTCTCAATCTTTTCAATCGGTTGATCACCATCAGGTATCTCAACTCCCGCGTGTACTTTAATTCTTTTGCATAGGAATTCATAAAAATTACTGGCGTAATATTCGGACTCCTCATCCGCAAACATGACATAGATTGGACATTCTCCATCCCTAAACTGCGTATAATCAAAATAAAAGGTTTCATCAAGATCATAACTCACAACGAGCTGTTCTGGTGTCGCAAAACCATGTTTTCTATCGAGTAAGTTTTGGTAAACAATATCACCAGCAGGAATACCTTCCCCACAATCTCCATAAAGGCTATAAATTTCTTCACCACCAATTTCTCCTCCTCCATATTTTTTTAAAAAAACTTTGTAAGAGGATGTGAATTGTACGCCGAGAGTTTTCTCCGCCTTTTCAATCTGTAGATCATCTGTTTCATTCTCTTCATCATCTTCACTACCCAAATTGATAATCTCATCATCATATTTATTCACTTTATCAATTAATACTGCAACATCATCTAAGGTATAGGTTTTCATAAATGAACCTCAAAACGTGCGTTATAAACGCTACAGATTTCCTCTATCAATTTCACCTCTTCCATAGTTTTTTCCAAAAACTCTTGTAAAAAGGTACAGGTTGCGGAGTGGGAGTGTTCTCAATCTTTTCAATTGGTTGATCACCATCAGGTATCTCAACTCCCACGCTTTCTTTAATTCTTTTGCAAAGGAATTCATAAAAATTACTTGCGTAATATTCGCAATCTTCAGATGGAAGCATGACATAAAGTGGGCATTCACCATCCCGAAACTGCGTATAATCAAAGTAAAAAGTCTCACCAAAATCTGTTCTACTTACGATAAGCTGTTCTGGTGTCGCAAAACCCCTTTTTCTATTATTTAAGTTGCGGAAAACAATATCACCAGCAGCAATACCTATTCCACAATCCCTATAAACGCTACAGATTTCATAACCTCCAATTTCTCCTCCTTTATAATTTTTTAAAAAACTCTTATAAGAAGATGTAAATTGTAAACCGAGAGCTTTCTCCGCCTTTTCAATCAGTAGATCATCAACTGCATTTTCTGCAATCCCAAAATTGATAATCTCATCATCATATTTATTCACTTTATCAATTAATACTGCAACATCATCTAAAGTATAGGTTTTCATAAGTCCTTCCCCCCTAAAAAATATTAACGACGCTTGCATTCTTGAAAAGAAAAAAATAATGGTGGTTTAACATTGCAATTTGAAAGTAAAACCACCATACAAAAAAATCTACTTCAAATTATCTGTAATCCTTTTACAGAGGAATTCATAGAAGTTACTTGCATAATATTGTGGATCTTTGGGTGGAAAATCAAAATAGAGTGCACATTCTCCATTCTGGAATTGAGAATAATCGAAGAAAAATGTCTCTCCAAAATCGGTTCTACTAACAATAAGTTGCTGTGGCGTTGCAAAACCATTTTTTCTATAATTTAAGTTTTTATAAACAATATCATCACTACGAACAATCTCAAAGTTTGTATCATAAACGCTACATATTTCCTCACCACAAATTTCCCCTCCTCCATAATTTTTTAAAAAACTTTTGTAGGACGAAGTGAATTGTAAACCAAGAGTTCTCTCAGCCTTTTCAATCAATATATCATCAGGTGCATCCTCTGCAGTGCCAAAGTCGATAACATCCGGATACTTATTAATTAATTGTGCAACATCAGCTAAGGTATAGGTTTTCATAAGTCCTTCCCCCCTAAAAGAGATTAACAATTCTTGCATTTTTTGAAAACAAAAAAGAATGACGGCTTTAACAGTGTATTTCAAAAGGAAACCGCCCGACAAAAAGCGTCATTCCAAATTAGCTATAATTCTTTTACAGAGGAATTCATAGAAGTTACTTGCGTAATGCTCTGAATCTCCAGATGCAATTTCAACATAGAGTGGGCATTCACCATCCCGAAACTGAGAATAATCAAAATAAAATGACTCATCCAAATCATTTGTACAAACGACAAGCTGTTGTGGTTTTGCTAAACCATTTTTTATATCTGTTAAGTGATTGTAAACAATATCATCACTACGTGCAATCTCAAAGTCTATAAGATAAACGCTCATTATTTCTTCATAACCAATTTCTCCTCCTCCGTAATTTTTTAAAAAACTCTTGTAGGAAGTTGTAAACTGCAAACCGAGAGTTTTCTCTGCTTTTTCAATTAGTACATCATCAACTCCATCATCAGCAGTACCAAAATTGATACGATCGCTATACTTATCAACTAATTGTGCAACATCATCTAAGGTATAGGTTTTCATAGATGAACCTTCAAAACTTGCGTTATAAACGCTACAGATTTCCTCTATCAATTTCACCTCTTCCATAGTTTTTTCCAAAAACTCTTGTAAAAAGGGATAGGTTGCGGAGTGGGAGTGTTCTCAATCTTTTCAATCGGTTGATCACCATCAGGTATCTCAGCTCCCACACTTTCTTTAATTCTTTTACAAAGGAATTCATAAAAATTACTGGCGTAATATTCGCAATCTTCAGATGGAAGCATGACATAGATTGGGCATTCTCCATCCCGAAACTGCGTATAATCAAAATAAAAGGTTTCACCAAAATCAGCATCACAAACGATAAGCTGTTCTGGTGTTGCAAAACCACGTTTCCTATCATTTAAATTTTGGAAAACAATATCATCAAAAGGAATATCTTCTCCACACTCCTTATAAAGCCTATAGATTTCATAACCACCAATGTCCCCGCCTTTATAATGTTTTAAAAAAACTTTATAGGAAGATGTGAATTGCAAACCAAGAATTTCCTCAGCTTTTTCAATCACGAGATCATCAACCTCCTTATCTTTGCTAGCAAAATTAACAATATCACCTTCATATTTATCAACTAATTGTATAACATCATCTAAGGTATAGGTTTTCATCAATTATTCTCCATCAATTATTCTATAAATCTCTGTTTTTTCTCTTTTCATCAACCGTAGATCACTACTGCCGGTGCTCCTGTCCCCATCTGTCAAAATCTATACCCATGATACCCCATTTCATATTAATTATTCCTCCTAAACTACTGTTTTTTTGTTCTCCATGCCCATTGCCGTATTCTTTCCAATATTCCTTTCTCTGCTTCTTAAACTTTTTTCTCTCTATAAGCGATTGATGTGTTTTTGGATTAGCATGAATAACAGAAGTATATTTTTTATGAAATTCATGGCTCATTTCCGCTAGGGGTCCATCGGGGGTTTGCTTTAGGTGATGCAACTCAATAGGCTTACCATCAAACCCCATAGGTGCTCTTCCTGTTTTTGTCCTTTCAACATTGGTGCCCCATACCGTTTCCCCTTTTTCAGTCCATTTAACCCTTTGGTTAGGATCAAACTGGTCGTCTCTCCGATAAACTGTGTAGGTCTGTCCAAATTTGCTATCGGTAAATTTAGTGGGTTTCTTTTTTAACCAAAGCTTTTTTTCTTTAGCAGCGAGTTTAGTTAGTTCTTTCCTAGCAGCTAGTTTGTCAGGATCTCCTTGAGCTGCAAGTTCTGCAAGATTTTTCTTGGAAGCGAATTGGGCAAAATCTTTCCTAGCAATGAATTTAATCCAAGCCTTTTCGCCAAGCTTTATGGCTCCCTTGGCTGCTCCAGCAACTCCTGTCATTAGGGATGCTGTTTCAGTCAATAATTTTCCAAATTCAAGTCCAGCTTTAAAGGATCCACCAGCACCGGCTCGCTCATATTCCTCCTCCATTTTATTAATGCGATCTACATAGGACTGTCCAAGGGTCCGACCAATTGTCGCCAAAATCTCACCACTGCTGAAAAAATCTTTGAGCGCTTTCAAAGTCTCTTCGGGATGTTTGGCTATTTGGAAAAAACCATCAACCGTATCGTATATTTCAGCCGGTACACCAGCTACTATACCAGCCCCAAAGCTTATATCTTGCCCTGTACTAATCGCAGACCACTTCGCAGACACTGCTGCTTCACATAAAAGGTCAGGACACTCCTTTAATTCTTTCTCCATCTGAGCTTGTTGCGCACTGCTGAGGTAGTTATTTGCAGCGGCATTACCTGCGGCATCGGCGCCGGCATCAACATTGCCACCGGCAAGGGCAGCGGCAACGCCCCCGGCAGCCCGTGCGACATCAATGGTGTGGTCTCTAAAGTCAGCAAACTGCGCATCAATCTTTGCGTTTATACGCGCTTCCTCTTCCGGAGTTGGGGTGCGACCGTTTAGGTCCCCCATTTCCTCTTTCACAATGCCTTGCACCCACAATTGAAACTGGAGCATGGCTGTGGCTTCACCCACAGCCCCGCCGATAGCACCGGCAGAGCAAGCGCCGCTCGCAACCGCGCCTTTTAAGCAGCCTAGACCAGCATGGGCAACAATTTGTGTGATCGTATCTATTTTGCCTTCTGCCTTGGCGGTACCGATTTCTTCTGCCAACGATTTGCCAACCGTATCAGACAGGGCGATGCGCAGATTGTTAAAAAAGTTCTTGTCAAGAGAGCCACCCTCAAGAGCCGTTTGCACGCCTGTGCCAATAGCGGCTTTGATCAGGTTCTTTTCCGCTTCAAGGGCGATACGATCGACAAAAGGAGCGGTTTTTGGCAAAGATTGTCCAACACCAACCATTTCCGTTATTTGGCTGGTTAAGCCCGCTGTCAACATCGACGAAACAATGCTGAGAATATTCTTGGAAGAACCAAGCTCATGCAAGGCGCCGGCAATATTGCCGCGATTATTGACAAGAGCCACAGCGCTTTTGTTAATCAGCGCTTGGACACCTGCCTGTATCGCCGCATTCATGGCGGTGCTCGAGCCAAGCCCCAAAGCACCGGTAATGGCACTGGCAGCGCCCGAGGCTGCTCCACCCGTAACCGCCGTGACAGCCAAGGCCACGAGAGCCGCACCGGCTTCTGTCAGCCCTTGGGCTTTATAATCCCAGTCTTTAAACTCAGCTCGAACTGCTTGCCAATCAACTTGCTTGGATAATTCTGGATCATCACGCAGTTGCTTGATCCATGCCAAGCCTGGAGAGTGTGACAATTGCTCAAGGGATTTGTCTAAATCACCGGTTGCCTCATATTCAACAACAAAGCCATTGCCTGCATCAAGCTTCATGCCACCCTTAGCATCTATGGTGACATGCTCGATGGTCTCCTTAAGGTAACCTTTGTCACCCTCACTCCACCACACAAGGTTTTCATTACGCTGATAAACATCCTTAAAATCTTGATCCTTGTTGGTGAGAAACTTGATCTTCCCATTATCTGATGTCAAATGCGTCTGACCACCACTTGATAGCCCTGCCGCACCAAGTGTGAGATCCCCATTTTGCGCGTGTATGGAGAGGTCTTTGCTAAACTCCACCGTGCTTTTGTTTGTGGTAACTTCAGTTGATTGTTGACGAAACTTATTCTTTTGTTTCGATTTGTCGCCTTCTTTGCCCCTAAGATCCAAGTCAAAACTGTTAACGTCTTGCACCGAAGTCAGCGTGAAAGCACCACCACTGGTGAGATTCCCATTACCTTCTACTTTTACCTTAACCCCATCCATGATGAGGTCGTCGTTCGTAACAACGTTAAGATCATCCCCACTGTTAACTTCACTCAAACGGTGCTCTCTGCTTTGGGCGTTATAATGCCCTTTTTCCAATGTCTGCTCATGTTCACTTTCTAGCGCCAATGCACTAAACGTGGCAGAACCACCGATAATCATCGTCGTCGAACCGCCGCTGGTGAATTCCCCACCCTCTGCGCCAAGATCACTAAGGGATTGGATGTTTAATTCATGATCAGAGAGAATTTGTCCCTTCTGCCCAGCTCGATCACCAAAACCATATGCATTCGTGTCACGGATTTTAGCGGTGCTATTGACAATCGTATCACCCGTCATGGTAACCGTATCACCATGAATAACACCGGAAGAATTGGCTAAAAGACCGTTACTGGTGAGCTCTACAGCACCTCTGGCATCTAAAAACCCACCATTATTGAACAAAGTTTGCGTAGTCGAAACGTGCAGTGCATCATCACTTACCACAGCACCGCTATTGGTAAGACGGTCCGCATTCAAGGTGACCCCATTCCCTTTCAAACGTGCACTAGCAAGATTTCCTTGCAATCCTTGTGCGTTTTTTATCCCTTGTTCTAAAGAAGAATTTGGTGCCAAATAAACGTGGGGCACTAAGACCTCTTGTCCGTCGACAAGGTGAATTTCAAGCCAGATCATATCCTTTTTGATCCCAGCAATCTGCTGAGGCGTTAAGGGCTTGCCTAGCACTAACCCCAAGGGACCTTGCTGCTCCACAGCATTGTCATAAAGCCTTTGCATTTGAGCATTGGGATCTTCAACATCAAGAAGAGTGCGATTGCCTGTCAGCTCAAAGATTTGCTCACCCACCAGACGATATTCAAAATAAGCATCGCCCAATCTTTTAAACACGTGCTCAGGCTTGTAATTGCCAATCTTTTTTAAGTAATAGTCCGATCCTAAAAATTTGCTTGGATTGATAAAATCTGGACGCGTCTCGATTAAAAATGGCACATCCGGTGATTGACTGCCAGCCAACTCTGTTTTGATAGAGCTAAGCCCATCTTGCGTTGGCACCTGTATGGATTCTGGTGCGGGAGTTTGGATGCTCGGTGCAAAAAGCCCTTTGTGCCCTTTCAAACCATTGATAATGCCGTCCAATCGATCATCACTAATCAGTGGTTTTGAACCATCAAAATCGGTGTTTTTAACACCAGCCAAACCTTGATCGCCAGAGCTATAGCTGATCGACGGTTTAAAACCATCAAAGTCAGTATTTTTAACGCCAGTCAAGCCTTTATTGCCAGAGCTTAAGCCAATTTGACCGGCTCCATCACGCACCGCATGATTGTCAAGAGTGTCTGTAACCTTGACATCAAGAGTGCCACCCGCTTCAATCGTCCCGTAAACAGCATCATAAGTGCGTTTGGTTATTACAGGATTATCAACATATTCCCATGTGTCTGTATCTCCTAATTGAATAAGCCCTGCACCCAAAATATCACTAGATGTAGTTTCGATATGTGTTGTCGTCTCAATCTTGGTTGTTTCGGTTAAATCACGCCCCTCATTGAGCAGCGTATCGCCATGCATCACAATGTTGCCATTGGCAGCAATTAAGCTATAGCTATTACGGATATCGCCGGCATGAACCGTGAGATGACGCCCTGCTAAAATCTGGGCAGCATTATTGGTAAAATGAGGCTGCTGCTGACTAACCGTCGTTGTAACTCTGGTAGTTGTGGTAGTTGTATCAACAAAAAGCCACCCATCTGTTTCGGTATGTGATGTTTCATGGACATTGCGATTAACCACTTTATCGGTAACTTCAACCCCACCTTCGCGCACATTGGTAAGCGCTGAGACATCGAAGGTCATATCGCCGGATACGGCTTCTAAAAGCCCTGAGCTGTTGATCACATGACCAGCTCGCTCTCCACTTAAGCCACGGATGATGAGATTGTCTTCAGCAATGACATCGGCAAAATTAAAATTATTGATAAAATCCCCATCTAAGGAGAAAATGGCAGATTTCTTAGCATAAATCAGACCGCTATTGCTCAGATCACCACTCACATTGAGCGCAACCCCATCACCACTTGAACCAATACTGCCGGCATTGTCCAAAACATCTGCGGTTAAAACAAAAGCGCCACCACTTTTGAGTACACCGTCTTCACCATTTAAAACCAGAGCAGCTTGCCCCAATGACGGATCATGGCTTTCTGCTATAAGCGTAAAGCTGTCACTGGCTAAAAGCTGACCTGAATTGGCTAAAGACCCAAGCTTCGCATCAACAACACCGCCCACCATGATACCGGAATTGCTTAAAACACCATGGCTGTTGAGAGTAAGTACACCGCCTTGCGCTTCCACAAGCCCAGCTTGGGTGAGTGTGCCTGCCTTCAGCGTTACATCATAGGCGGCAACCTCACTTGTCTCACCCAGTGTCAAGGTGCCATCAGTTGAGAGCTCTATCCGCTCTTGCGCAACAATGCGCCCCGTTTGGTTTAGAGTGTTTTGCGCACGCAAAGCAATAACGCCATTGCTTGCAAGCATACCGCTATTGGTTAAATCACCGTAACTTTCGAGAGTAAGTTCCTCACCTTGCGCTTCTATAAGCCCAGCTTGGGCGAGGGTGCCTGCCTTCAGCGCCACATCATAACCGCCAATTTGGCTTGTCTCACCCAGTGTCAAGGTGCCATCAGTTGAGAGCTCTATCCGCTCTTGCGCAACAATGCGCCCCGTTTGGTTTAGAGTGTTTTGCGCATTCACAGTGATTGCGCCATTACTTGCTATCGTGCCGCTATTGGTTAAATCACCGTGGCTCTCGAGAGTAAGTTCCTCACCTTGCGCCTCTATAAGCCCGGCTTGGGCGAGTGTGCCTGCCTTCAGCGCGACATCATAGCCACCAACTTGGCTTGTCTCACCCAGTGTCAAGGTGCCATCGGTTGAGAGTTCTATCCGCTTTTGCGAAACAATGCGCCCCGTTTGGTTCAGAGTGTTTTGCGCACGCACAGTGATTGCGCCATTGCTTGCTATCGTACCACTATTGATTAAATCACCATGGCTTTCGAGAGTAAGTTCCTCACCTTGCGCCTCTATAAGCCCAGCTTGGGCGAGTGTGCCTGCCTTCAGCGCGACATCATAGCCACCAACCTCACTTGTCTTACCCAGCGTCAAGGTGCCATCGGTTGAGAGTTCTATCCGCTTTTGCGAAACAATGCGCCCCGTTTGGTTCAGAGTGTTTTGCGC
>NZ_JBHIMP010000019.1:13754-16160 GCF_042194175.1 Bartonella sp. MR168JLCBS
ATGCACAGTGATTGCGCCATTGCTTGCTATCGTACCACTATTGGTTAAATCACCATGGCTGGTCAGTTGAAGGTCACCACGCTCAATCTCTATGTGCCCTGCTTGGATCACACTATCAGCAACAATATTAACTGCCCCTTGCGTAGAAATGAGACCATCAACATTCTCAAAACTGCCCACATCAATGTGCAAACCATCCCGCGCTAAAACATGCGCACCTTCATCATGTGTAGCGTTTTGTTGGTCTGAATTTGTCGTTTCAGCGCTTTTATTGACAAAAGATGTTGCAACAATCTTCATCTCACCGGCTAAAGCACTGAGAAGACCAGCCTCATTATTTATATGACCAGCACGTGTCTCTTTCAGCCCACCAATGCTGAGAGCCTCTTCAGCAATAATTCTGCCCTGTGTGTTGGTCAGATTACCATCACTGAATAGATCCATAGATTTTTTGGCGTAAATCAGCCCACTATTGCTGACATTCCCTGCCACATTGAGGGCAACATTCTCACCACTAGAGCCAAGCACACCGGCATTGTCTAATTGCCCTGCGATCACAACAAAAACACCACCACTTTGAAGGACACCTTCGGATGTATTCTTCAGAAAGGCTTGTTGCGGATCGACGCCTTCTTGTGCACTTACCATCAAATGCAAATCATCGGTTGCAATAAACGTCCCTTGATTGGTAAATGCACCAATATGAGCATCGACACTCTCACCGCGCATTGTGCCACTATTTGCGACCCCATCACGCACTTGAAGGGTTAATGCTCCCTCTTGGGCTTCCACAGTCCCTGCTTGGGTTAAAGCATCAGCACTTAAAACCACATCATAACTTAAAATCGTGCTCTCTTGAGAGGTTGTGAGCATGCCACCCGCTGTCAATGCAACCTGCTGCATACTGATAATATCACCCGTGTGATTGAGAGCACCATGGGCATCCAGCGTTATCTCCCCATTGGACAACACAGTGCCTTCTTGGATCAGGGCACCGTGATGCGCATAAAGGTCAATTTTTTGCTCTGCCACTAAGCGCGCACGTGATGTAAGCTCTGCCGCTTCCACCAAAAGAGAGCCGCCGGCGCTATAATGTCCAGCGCCTACAGTGAGCGCATCATCGGCGCTCAAGACAATATTCCCCTTGGCACCAATATGGTTGTTTAAAGCGGTGATTTGATTGGTTTCAATGGTCAGATCGCCAAGGGAAGAAACCCCTGTTTGATCATTATCTTGCATACGACTTAGATCAATTGTTGCTGCTTGGATCTCTAAAAGATCACCGGCTGCTATCCGCCCATTCCCCGCCTCAAGCTTTGCTGCCTGTAAGTACAAAGAACCCGTCGCTGACTGTTGACCATCACTCCCAATACCGCTTGCTAGAAGAGCATGAGACTGGAGTTTGATCACATCGGCGTGCACATCAACAGCACCGCTTGCCGCAACGCGAGCTTGCTCAGCCAGTTCAACATGCTTCAAAGCCTTCAGTTCAACCGCTTCTTCTGAAAAAAGCAAATCTTTTACATGCACACTATCGTGGTGAGAACGCGCTTTTACCGCTCCTTTGGCGCGTGCTTTGGCAATCACCAGCTTGCCATCACTTGTCAATCTCATGGCGCCTGCATTGGCAACCATGTCTCCTCGCATCTTAACGCCGGCACCTTTATCATTGGCAATCACGCGGATCTGCCCCGCATACATTCCACCAAACTCACTGGAATCAATCGCCAATTCTGGCTCTTTGCCATCAGAGCCAAGAGAAGTTGCTTCGCGCTTGTGATAATCAAAATGATTGTGACCAGCGATAACAGCCAAATCCCCCTTGACCTGTATAGGACCCCCGACACTGATCTTGCGTGAAACAAGATCAAAAATATCTAATGAACTCCCATCAGCCCCACGAGCGCCTATGGTGATATCACCACCCTCAACACGCAACCCACTCAAAGCCCCATCGGCTCCAATAATCGGTTGTCCGGTCGATAAAGTCACCCGTGGTGTATTGATAAAACCACAACCGTTACAGGTAATCCCATTGGGGTTGGCGATAATAACATCCGCCATATGCCCGTGTACTTCGCTCACGCCTTCAAGACGCGAGCGATTGGCACTCACCACTTCATTAAGGATAACCTTTGCTGCACCGCTATAACGCAAATTGCCGTTGCCTGGCACCAATCCCCCAAGCTGTGAACGCGAGACTTCCTCAGTCGAATTGTTCAAAATCACGCCATGGGTATCAACATTGAAACTGTCATATTTGTTATGAGAAAGACCCTGTCCATTGGGGCGAACAATATCAATCAGCGGCACATCATTGCCGGCTTTCCCCACCGTGGGGCGGAAAACAGAGCCAACCCCATCAGCTGCTTTAATCCCTTGGCTCTCTTGTGCAACAGGACTTCG
>NZ_JBHIMP010000176.1:0-372 GCF_042194175.1 Bartonella sp. MR168JLCBS
CGTAGCACCGAACCATTGTGCTTTGTAAGTATAATGATCGCTTATCGTGTCATTTTCTTAAAATTTATCCTTTAGCGTAATTCTAGCAGCCTTAAATTCATCGTTAAGAGAGTTGGCTTGAGGTACAGAAAGAGTTCTTGTAACGCTTGTTTTCGTTGCTTCACAATCAGCCCAAATTGCATCGGTTTCAACCCCTAGAATCAGACCACTTCCAAGATCTATATTGGAACCTGCATAAATACCTCCCACAATGCCTGAAAGCTGAGGTGTTAACTCTTTAGTAAAAATGCTTGTTTCTTTTCCTAGACCCTTTATTTTATTATCACTTGTAAAATTCCCAATCTGGCCACCAATATAAAAACCTGTCCAAGA
>NZ_JBHIMP010000176.1:430-1007 GCF_042194175.1 Bartonella sp. MR168JLCBS
TGTGCCGCAGAAGCGGAAACTAAAGCGATAACAGAAGTCGTTATTAAAGATTTTATATTCATAAACTTTGCTCCTTCATTTATGAAGCATATGTTACACACCTATGCAAAAAAATCTGTAGTAAAAACGGCACAGTTATGAAAATAGAAGCCTTGTTAAAGACGAAGCCTCTTAACAACTTCGTTCTACAGGAAAGTTTGTAAGTTACATATATGCCGAAGCTATTGAAGTTACAGTTAAACTCCTGTTTGTTGTTTACAAATTTCCTTTTAAAAAAATCAACATGTAACGATACTCTGCCTGCATAATAATATGACCCCTGTGACAATAATATCACAAAAAACACCCGAGGCTCCGCCAAAGACAGAGCCTCTTAGCAATTTAAGCTTACAAGACGTTAAAATTTGTAAGCCACACCAACGCGAAAATCATTGGTTTTGTAAGAAGTTTCAAGTTTTCCTTTTGTAAATTTCTTTTTACCAAAATCTGAGTAACGATATTCCGCACGGACAATAACACTATTGGTCATTGCCAAATCAACACCAGCACCAAGGGTGTAACCAACAAACGTCTTCGT
>NZ_JBHIMP010000177.1:0-612 GCF_042194175.1 Bartonella sp. MR168JLCBS
GATTTTGTTGTCGTGAATGGTGAAAATGCTTCTGGTGGTTTTGGTATCAGCCAGGAGATTTATCAAGATCTTTTAATGGTCGGTGTTGACGTTGTGACAACGGGCAATCACGCTTTTTCATGCAAAGAAACATTGTACTATGCGCATGAGAACGATCGTTTTTTACGTCCAGCCAACTTTTCTAAGGAAACTCCAGGAAGGGGTTCGGGTGTTTTTACGGCGAAGAATGGAGCTCGTGTCCTTGTTGCGAATCTTTTAGGGAAAGTTTTTATGCCGTGCAAGGTCGATGATCCGTTTGAAACAGCTGAAAATATTCTGTTCGCCTGTTCTTTGATGGAGCAAGCAGATGCGATTATTTTTGACTTTCACGCAGAAACGACGAGTGAGAAGCAATGTTTTGGGCATTTTCTTGATGGTCGTGTCAGCGTTATTGTAGGCACCCACACACACACTCCAACGGCTGATGCACAAATTTTAGAAGGAGGCAGTGCTTATTTGTCGGATGCGGGGATGTGTGGAGATTATAATTCGTCGCTTGGGATGGATAAGGAAGAGCCTTTACACCGTTTTCTTTATCAAAAGAAGCAGGATCGTTATGAGCCAGCGCGAGGT
>NZ_JBHIMP010000177.1:641-999 GCF_042194175.1 Bartonella sp. MR168JLCBS
CAATCGAACAGGATTAGCCGAAAAGGTCTCAGCGGTACGGATTGGTCCCCATTTAAAACCTGAGAGTCCAGATTTTTGGTAACCTCTCTTCGGGGAAACATCCCTCTTTGGGGAAACGGCGCCTCTTTGGAACGCCTTCTTTAGCATTTCGATTCTTCTAGACAGTTCTCCTCGATGATTTGTTTAGCAAGCCTTATAATTGTTCCCCTTTCGGCGTTTGATAATCAATGGCATCGTCTTGGACTAGGGAGGGGGGATACTATGACGGGCTAAAGCTCTTAAAAAAACAAGGGCATCAGATTGAGCATTTCGATTCTTCTAGACAGTTCTCCTCGATGATTTGTTTAGCAAGCCTTAT
>NZ_JBHIMP010000178.1:0-990 GCF_042194175.1 Bartonella sp. MR168JLCBS
GTGGGTTGAATATTGAAAAGGTTTGGCAATTTTCTAGCTTCTATCTTTGTTTTTTAATGTGGGAGAAGGGGAGGGTGCAATGCACGCGTTTTTACGTACTGGGATGGTGTAGGTTGTTGGAAACTTTATTGTCGTATCATAATCAGCTCTAGCAAAATCTTGGCACTTCAGAATGCATAAAGGGCTTATCTTGATAAAAGAGAGTCTTGTTTAGGCTACAAAAGGCACAATGGTACAATTTTTTTCTTAGAGTGGCAATCCGTGCAGCAGACGTGGGGCATGACGGGTGAGACCGGAGGCTTCTTGAATGAAATATTTTTTCATTTTTGGCGTTTGATTGACAATTCCAAGGCCAACATCGCGGAGCATTCGCAAGAGCAGGTTATCATTAGAAAAGAGTTGGTTAAGCCAGTCATTGCTCAGAGCCATACGTACAGTTTCAAAACGCCTCCAGCTTTGATAGCGTTCGAGAGCAATGAGAGATCCAATATCAAGACCTAACCGCGCTGTTTCAATAATCACTTCGGCGAGTGCGGCACTATCGCGTAATCCTAAATTGAGGCCTTGTCCTGCAAGAGGATGGATTGTATGCGCAGCATCACCAATGAGAACAAAGCGCGGTTTAATACATTGACGTGTTAAAGAAAGCTTTAAAGGAAAGGCTTGGCGTTCCCCATTCCAAGTGAGTTTTCCATATCGGTGACCAATACGTTTTTTGATTTCTGTTTCAAAAATAAGAGCATCAGGTTTGAAATAATATTGCGCAGTTTTATGCTGTTCATTCCACACCACGGCTGATCGATTTCCTTTGAGAGGGAGAAGAGCGAAAGGACCAGCAGGTAAGAAATGTTGGATTGCTTGACCATGATGGGGTTTTTCATGTTCAATCGTGCAGATGATTGCTGTTTGTTTATAGGGATGAGAAAAGTTTTTAAGACCTGCTTTTTCGCGTAATTTCGAATGTGCTCCGTCAGCTGCAATCAGCAACTT
>NZ_JBHIMP010000179.1:0-984 GCF_042194175.1 Bartonella sp. MR168JLCBS
ATAAACGCATAAGGTCCTTTTTGCATAAGTTCACGTTGTAAATCAGCATATATTTGCGCCCGTTTTTGCGGATCTTTTTGAAACAAAGCATATTCAACTTTTTGATTCATCTTGGCATCAAAATACCCATGCTTCCAACTAGGATAGGCAGTGTTTCTAGCCTCAAACCGATTATCTGGATTATAAACAAGACGTGAAGCCATTGTATGAGGATCCGCAGAATCATTATTCCATCCGACAAAAGCCGTATCAAAAGCCCGTGCATTCACTTTTGAAAACAACTGTGTACCTGCCACACGTTCAATTTTAAGACGCACACCCGCCTGCGCAGCACTATCTTGGAGTGACTGAGCAAGTAATAAAGTATAAGGAGTGTTTGATACGAGAAAATTTGCCTCAAATCCGTTCGGATAACCGGCCTCTGCTAAAAGCTGCTTGGCTTTTTGAATATCAAGCTTAAAGGGTTGCCCTTCTTTTTCATCTAAAGCCCCAAAATTGCCAAGAGGAATAAAACTTGCCCGTGGAATACCAATCCCTTTGAGAAGCTTCTTGCCAAGACCTTCATAATCTATAAGATAACGCATCGCCAAACGTACTTTTTCCTTAGCAAAAATGGGATTCGTCGTATTGAATCCCCAATACATCATGGTTGGCACCAACACTTTTTCAACTTTAACATCTGTTGTTTTTTGCAGATCTGCAAGATCTTCAGGTGTCAAATTACGAGCAACATCAATATCATGTTTTTGCAACAACAAGCGTTGTGTTCCAGGCTCCGCAACATGGCGAATTAAAATCTGTTTTAGTTTAGGTTCTTGTCCCCAATAATGAGAGCTTGCACGCAATAAAATCGCTTCTCCAGGGCGCCAACTTTTTAACTGATAAGGACCAACGCAAGCAGCATGAGTTTTCAAATACTGATTTCCCAAATCACCATTTTTTTCGTGTTTCATGATCGTCTTACGATCAAGCAAAGCTGTTGCA
>NZ_JBHIMP010000180.1:0-984 GCF_042194175.1 Bartonella sp. MR168JLCBS
GAAGCTTGGATCAAAGATTGTTCTTGGTTTTTTTGGTGTTCTTCACCCTGCTATATTAGAGAGATTAGATGTCAGTGGCCCTTTATGCGGTTTTGAAATTTTTCTCGATCGGATTCCGGAGTCAAAGAAAAAGGCAACAAAAAGCCGTTCTCCTTTGAAACTATCGCCTTTTCAAATGGTGCGGCGTGATTTTGCATTTGTAGTTGATAAAGTGATTACTTCTTCTCTTATTGTTCGTGCTGCGAGTGGAGCGGATAAAAAGCTTATTCATTCGGTTCGAGTTTTTGATGTTTTTGAAGATTTAAGTCTTGGTGAAGATAAAAAATCTGTTGCGATTGAAGTGGCTATTCAACCTATTGAACGGACTTTAACTGATGGGGATATAGAAGCGCTTGCTTCGAAAGTGGTAGAAAATGTCACCAAAGCAACGGGCGCATATCTGCGTCGTTGAATCTCTTTTTTATCGGATTATTTTATAAAGCGGGAGCACTTTTGAGTGCTCCCTTATTTTTTGGCATTCAAGATCTATAGAGCTTCTTGAAAGAGGTTTTCCGTATCAAAGCACAGGCTCTCTTTTAAATCATCAATTTTTTTAAGACAAAAAAGAATGTTTTTAAACATCTTGAAAAGTTATTTTTTTGTCAGAATTCTTGATTGCAAAAGTGAAAAATAACTGTTATTTCTAAATGGTAATGCAAATCATTGGCAATAAAGAGAGGATCGAATGAACGTAAAAACTTTTTTTATCATAATTTGGGGGAGTGTTATTTTTTTGACACCCAATCTCGCTTTGTGTGCTAGCAAATTTAAAGCTGTTACGACTTTCACTATTATTGCTGATATGGCGCGGAATGTAGCAGGTGATGCTGCTACTGTTGAATCAATCACGAAACCAGGTGCTGAAATTCATGAATACCAACCCACACCTCGCGATCTTATGCGCGCGCAAGGAGCCAATCTTATCTTGTGGAATGGGTTAGAGTT
>NZ_JBHIMP010000181.1:0-981 GCF_042194175.1 Bartonella sp. MR168JLCBS
TCAAACTAACACCTGCAGACGAACGCCATGCACTTTTGAGATTTGTAACAGGCATTTCACCTTGCAAAGTAGGTTTATAATTATTGCCATAGAGCGTTGCAACATCGGCAAATAACGCACCGCGAAATCCTAATCCTTCAGGCACAACAGGTATAGGAAACTGTAATTCAGCAGTCGCATTCATATATGTTGTTCCCCCTAAGAAATAAACTTCACCTTTATTGGAAACTTGACGTGGACCTATTCCGTTGTATTTAAATCCACGGATCATATCAGAATTTACTTTAAACATATCGAAGATACGAACACCCTCTCGGCCTATTTCGTGGATATAGCCAGCACCAAACGAGAGTAAACCGACAAGATCCATCTGATCAGAAAGCGTCTTGTACATCATCGCTTTACCCGTTGTCTTCAAGAATTTCGCATTCCCACCAAGTCCTGCATATTCCTGAAGAACACGCATATACCATCCATTATGTGGATTTTTCATATCATCAATAGTATTATAAGTTAAACCATAACTAATTGATGAACGCTTCCAAGGGCTATGTCGAGCCGCTTGAACAATCGCACCAGAATATTTCTCGTATAATTTTTGCAGATCACTCGGTTTGGTAAAGTCATAATCTTCACCAAAATCATATTCTTCCTGCACATAAGAATAAGATAAATTAGCAGATAACTGATCATTAATAGGCAGCCCAAATCGAAGTGCCCCACCCGTCTGCCGTACATCATATGCTTTGTCAGCACGATAAGTACTGCGAAAAATATCAACACCAGCAGATAAATGGTAACCCAAGAAATAAGGATCAACAAACGCTAAATTGTAATTACGAGATTTTTCTTGCCCAGCACCCAAGCCTAAACGAACATACTGACCTCGGCCTCCAAGATTACGCGCGGTAACAGATACCTCAAGTGACATACCAGGGCTTGTACCACCCGTTGTATAACCTCCAGAAAAAGAAAGATCTC
>NZ_JBHIMP010000182.1:0-264 GCF_042194175.1 Bartonella sp. MR168JLCBS
AGAAAGGGGAAGTGAAGCGATTTCTGTATCAAGTGCATTCATAAAATCGATAATAAAAACGGCATTGGTACCAAAATCTCTTGGCAAATAACGTGAGGCAGAACGCATATCAACAAAAGTTGTATCACCTTCATCGGTTAAACGTATCACAATGTCTGAAATAAAACCAAGGTAAAAAGTTTTTGCTATTGTTTCAATATAAATCTCATTTTCTTCACCTTTAAATTCCCGTTGAGCCACAACGGGCCAACCGGAAGCTTCTAA
>NZ_JBHIMP010000182.1:324-666 GCF_042194175.1 Bartonella sp. MR168JLCBS
TGACATTTGTAATGCCGCCTGTTCAATCAAAACACTTTTGAGCGGCAAAGCATCGATGGGACGTATAGTTCGAAAAAAAGCCGGTGGTCTTCGGGTATCAGTAGAAACATCGTGAAGAGCAGGAAAAGCAAACCAAAGTCTAATAAATAACACCAATGGTGTGGCAGTGATCAATGAATAAATGATCCCTCTTAAAGCTTTCATTCCCCCCAGAGCGCCATACACCCATAAATTGTAAAATGCTTTGACAGCAAGAAAAAGAGAAACAATAATACAGCAAGCAGAGATTATAATCAAAATCATAAAATCGGTTACATTAATCATGGAAAAGCGCTGTAACAG
>NZ_JBHIMP010000182.1:710-979 GCF_042194175.1 Bartonella sp. MR168JLCBS
CTAACCCACTAAAACGGGGAGACCATACTGCTGCCCTTGAGATTAACCGAACATATGTCTTCTTCATGAAACTTTTTTCCCCTCAAACATGGACCATAAGCAAAATTTTCCTCAGACTTCATGTCTGATGGAAAGATTCCAGTCATATGACAAAAGTAAAGCACTTATTTTTGAGGTCAAGGATGCTTTGGACTCCATCAACTTCTGGTAGTCATCCTCGCTAATTGGGATGGGGTAATTTTATTCCCTTTATAAATTTATTGAATTTT
>NZ_JBHIMP010000183.1:0-978 GCF_042194175.1 Bartonella sp. MR168JLCBS
CCTGCTTTGATATCAGCAAAATCTTTTAATGCTTTAATACGGTAGAGAACATGATTACCAAATACACGCGTTTCATTTGTGAGTGCAAACTTCTTTTGCATGAGCACAATTCCTTCATAAAGAGATTTAAATTTTTAAATGAGATGTTTAAAGGAGGGCGCCCCCGCCGTGCCCACGCGTTATTTAAGCAGCGTCTTTTAGTGACTGATTATCATCACAGATATCATGACGAATTTTTGCACGGCTATTGACAACAGCATTGCCATAAATTTGCACATGATGATCAATATTTGATTTGCCATAGACCTTGGCATGATCATAAATTCTTACAAAGCAACCAACACGAGCCGAGCCAGAAACCTTGGCATGACCATAGATACTTGAATAATCCTTAATCCAAGCATTACAAAAAACATGGGCATTATCATAAACGCGCGCCCAGACATAAACCCGTGACTTGCCATATACACGAGCATTGCCAAAAATATAGCCACAAACATAGGCACTTTCATAGACACGGGCATTGTCATAAACCTTGGCACCATTAGAAATAGTAGCATTATCACTAATTACGGCATAACCATAAACATGCCCACAGACCTTAGCGTTATCATGAATTTTTGCATTATCATAAATATGAGCGGTTGTATCAAAAACCAATGCTTTGCCATTAACGATAGCATTGCCATACACCTTGGCACCTCTAAAGATTTTAGCGTCATTATAAATTTTAGCATTTTCATAAACAGTTGCATTGAAAAGAACCGCGGCATTATCATAGACCCAGCAATTGCCATCATGGGATAAGTTACTTTCATTTTCAATAAAACCGCCGAGGTCTCCCGCCTTAACATCATCAAAATCTCTTAGAGCACGTATACGGTGTAAAGTAAGACCATCAAAAGTGAATTTTTCATTGGTAAATTCGTATTTTTTTGCAGGCTTTTGTTGATTAACAGGCGCGGTTTCATTTGCAAT
>NZ_JBHIMP010000002.1:0-193121 GCF_042194175.1 Bartonella sp. MR168JLCBS
CAACAGCTCCTTCATGAGATGATAGAGACCTATCAAGGCTTAAAGATGATGTCACGCATCATGAAATTGATTGCCTTCATTGTCTTTGTGTTTATTATCGATTTTGCCCGCTTTATGGATACTCTAGAAAGTATCTTCTCACACCTCAAAAAGTGGCTAACAAAAAGTTGAAAAACTTTTTCTTTAAGAAAAGAAATTAATATTAATGATAAGTAACACTATGTTTAACTAAGTTAAATGTTTTAACTAAGCTAAATAATGTTAATCATTAAAATTCTTAAAGAGGAAATATTATGAGTGAAAAAAGTGACTTATAGCAGCTAAAGTAGATATGAATCTAAAAAGCGCATTTATGGCTATAGCTGAAATAAAACACCGTCCAGCATCTCAAATTTTACGTGATCTTATTTGTGTGTACGTTGAAAATAATAAGATACTCAATAAAGAAACGCTTGAAATTTTTCATAAAAGCGATAGCAATGAAGATGTTTTTTTATGCTGAAAATATTGCTGATTTGATTAAGCAACTGGATATCTGATTATGCGTTCAGTGAGTTATTCAGGAAAGTTTAAAAAGGATGTAAAATGAGCAAAAAAGCGTGGAAAAGATATGCGAAAGTTCACAGGAGTGATGCAACTTCTAATTCATAAGAAGCAATTGCTATCTATTTTAAATGATCATACATTACAAGGAAACTAGAAGCCTCGTCGAGATCTTCATATAGAACCCGATTGGTTATTAATTTATATAGTTGATGAAAAGCGTATCCATTTTGATAGGACAGGTACGCATTCAGATTTATTTAATTAAGAAGTTGATTATGCCCTTTAAAAAAACTGATTCGCAATAATTGAGAAGCATGTCACAAAATCCTATTCCCTAACCTTTATTTACGAATCCATCATGTTTTAAAAATATAATAAAACAAGATACTAAATAAGGAAAAATAAAAAGTGGTGCCCAGACGCGGATTCGAACCACGGACACGCGGATTTTCAGTCCGCTGCTCTACCAACTGAGCTATCTGGGCATGCTTCATAAAAAATATAAAGCGCTTGCGGTTATAACATTAAAATTTTCTCTGTCCAGTCATCAAAAGAAAAATAATTGATTTTTTAATAAGTTTATCTCCCTATTCTAGAGACTTATCAATGAATCTTTATCATAAAATAAATTTGATAGGCATATTGGACGTGTTAGTGTATTGTTAGTAGAATAATGTCTTATCGTGGTGATGATACAAAAAATTAAAAGAATCAATCGAGAAGCATGATTAAGAAAGTTTTTTTAATAAAGTTTCAGTGAATTTTAAGCATACGAAATAATAGAAAATATTTTTGACTTTTTTCTAAAAAGATTATTGATTAGTCTTTATAATAATTTGTTTTTCTTTATAAAGAAAAAAACATCTAAAAGGGGAGAAATAATGATAATGTTACAAAAACCAAGCAGTCGTCCCAATAATACTAATTTTTCTTCAGGTCCTTGTAGCAAACGGCCTGGTTGGACTCTTGATGTTCTTAAAAATGCATTAGTTGGGCGTTCACATAGATCTAGAGAAGCAGAATTAAAACTTGCTGAAGTTATTAATTTAACCCGTGAGATTCTTGAGGTTCCTTCTGATCATCGTATAGGAATTATGCCAGGTTCAGATACCGGTGCTGTTGAGGCTGCTCTATGGTCTCTATTAGGTGAGCGTGGCATTGATATGGCGGCGTGGGAAAGTTTTGGATTTGGGTGGAATAAAGATGTTGTCGAGCAATTAAAGCTTTCTGATGTGCGTCGTTTTGAAGCTCCTTATGGTGAAATACCAGATTTAACACAACTTGACTTTGATCGTGATGTTGTTTTTACATGGAATGGGACCACTTCTGGTGTGCGTATTCCTAATGCAGATTTCATTCCCCATAAGCGGGCTGGATTGACCATTTGTGATGCAACATCTGCAGCTTTTGCGCAATATCTTGATTTTTCAAAATTAGATGTTGTTACTTTTTCATGGCAGAAAGTTTTGGGAGGTGAGGCTGCGCATGGTATGGTGATTTTAAGTCCTCGTGCTGTTGAGAGGCTTGAGAATTATGTTCCAGCTTGGCCTATGCCTCAACTTTTCTATATGACAAAGAATGGAAAATTGAACGAAGATATTTTTAAAGGAAAGATAATCAATACACCTTCTATGCTTTGTGTTGAGGATTTTCTTGATGGGTTGAAGTGGGCAAAATCTCTAGGAGGTGCAGCGGCATTAAGAGCACGGGTGGAGAAAAACTTTTCTGTACTTGATGCTTTTGTTCGCAAAACACCATGGCTAGAATATTTGGCAAAAGATCCTGAAGTGCGTTCTAACACCGCTATTTGTTTAGATATTGTGGATCCAGTGATTACTGCTTTGGATACGGAAAAGCGAGTATCTTTCATAAAAGCGGTTGTGAAACGTCTTGATGAGGAAGGAGTTGCTTATGATATTGGTTCGTATCGCGATGCTCCTCCGGGGCTTCGAATTTGGGCGGGTATAACAATTGAGGCTTCCGATCTTGAAATTTTAACACAATGGCTTGAGTGGGCGTTCCAATTTGAAAAAGCACAGCTTTAAATAATTACTGGTGATTTTCACAGGGTGTTTTTAAACAGAAAAAGGATACGAGAGATTATGATGATCTTTCGTATTCTTGTATCAGACAAACAGCCTCTAAATATTACATGAATTGTAAAAGATTAAGAGGAGGAATAAATGCTCTGTCAGGTGTTGGATACGCACAAATTAAAATCTCTATTTTTTTACTTTTTGTAGCAAAAATGACAGATTTAAAATATTTTGATATTTGCTTATCGTTAAAATTTGAAAATTTAATAACTTGAAGATTGAGAAAAATCTGAAATGAGGAGTCGCACTTGCTCTAAGGTTTCGTTATAAAGAAGTGTTTGTTTTTGAATGCTGGTTTTTTTGACTAAACACGACGGAGAAAGTTATGGCCAATGTAGTTGTTGTCGGTACACAATGGGGTGATGAAGGCAAAGGTAAAATTGTAGATTGGTTGTCTGAGCGAGCAGATATCGTGGTGAGATATCAGGGGGGGCATAATGCTGGCCACACATTGGTTATTGATGGAGTTAGTTATAAATTATCACTTTTACCATCGGGTCTAGTTCGTGGGAAGTTATCAATTATTGGGAATGGTGTTGTAGTTGATCCCCATCATTTTGTAGCAGAGTTAAAAAAGCTACGTGATCAGGGCGTGAAAATCACACCGGAAATTTTACGTATTGCTGAAAATGCTCCTTTGATTCTTTCTTTGCATCGTGATCTTGATGCAATTCGAGAAAGCGGTTTATCTGGTTTAAAGATTGGTACAACAAAGCGTGGTATTGGACCGGCTTATGAAGATAAGGTGGGACGTCGTGCTATCCGAGTGATGGATTTAGCAGAAAAAGATACACTTATGGCTAAGATTGAGCGGCTTTTGAGGCATCATAATGCTTTGCGTCGTGGGATGGGTGTTGTAGAGATTGATTCTCAAGCGCTTTATGATGAATTGATGCAAGTTGCGGATAAAGTTTTGCCCTTTATGGATTGTACGTGGCGTCTTTTAGATGAAGGTTATCGAGGAGGGAAACACATTCTTTTTGAAGGTGCGCAAGGTGCTTTACTCGATAATGATTTTGGGACTTATCCGTACGTAACATCATCGAATACGGTTGCTGGGCAGGCATGTACAGGTTCAGGGATGGGACCTAGTGCAATTCATTATGTTTTGGGTATTACAAAAGCGTATACCACACGTGTTGGAGAAGGACCTTTTCCTACAGAGCAGATAAATGATATTGGTGAATTTCTGGGAGTGCGTGGGCATGAATTTGGTGTTGTAACGGGTCGAAAGCGTCGATGTGGTTGGTTTGATGCTGTCTTAGTCCGTCAGATGGTAGTAGTTTGCGGTGTTCAAGGTATAGCATTGACAAAACTTGATGTTTTGGATGGTTTGGATGAAATAAAAGTTTGTATTGGTTACGAGCTTGATGGTAGAAGGATTGATTATTTACCTTCTTCCATGGGAGCCCAAGCCCGTGTGAAGCCTATTTATGAAACATTAGAAGGTTGGAAGGAAAAAACAGCCCATGCATTGAGGTGGGAAGATTTACCAATGCAGGCTGTTAAATATATACGCTATATTGAAGAACTGATTAACACAAAAGTGGCTTTATTATCTACGAGTCCAGAACGTGAAGATACTATTCTTATTACAGATCCTTTTGCAAATTGATTATTATTTTTAGGCTTCCATATAGATCTTTTGTTCACTTCTATATCTTTTAACAAAAAGAGTTTTTAAGAGTGCGTGAAAGAAAGGTGTAAAATGACATTGTTTATTTTTCATATTCATTTTACACTATGACAATAGTTGTACCAATATAAATGACAATAAACTTATGAGCCTAAAATAAAGCTGTTTTAGCCTGAGTGCTAGGGTTTCTTTGCTTAGTTTAAGAGAGATTATAGAGGAAATGGTAGATTTCGTTGGAATCTTAAAAAAGGCAATTAATGCACAAAATAATGTTATACCACAAGTGCGTAAGCGGATTTATAAACGGGCTATCGAAACACTAGAATATCAATTTGTAACAGCAAAAATACCACAAGCAATAGCAGATGAACAAAGAAAGATTCTTCAGAGTGCTATTGCAACTGTTGAAGAAGAATATTTAGCAGTTGAAAAGAAGTTGCTTTCTTCAGTTATTGGGTGGGATTCCACAAATGTAAATGAAGATAAGAAATATACAAAAAAAACTATATTACAAAAGAATAATGAATTTTCAGTGGTAGACATAAAAAGAAAGCAGGATTTTGTTACACATCCAAAGGATAGCAAGTTATTTGATGAGCCTTGGGTATCAGATATACCAGATGCAGAGCCTGTTAATATGGAGGCTGATGTACCTTCTCAGCATGTTAATAGCTGTGAGTTAAAGATTTCTTCGTCGCAAGAAGATAATCCTCATATTGTTTCGCATATTTTTTCTCAGGCTTTACGTCGTGCTAATAAATCATTGGTGCAAAGGCGTATTGTGATAAGTGCTGTTTCTATTGTTAGTTTTGCTGTTTTTACTATTGGTATTTTTTTTATTGGTGGGCGTGTATTTGTATCAAATGATCATCAAGTGTTAGGAGAAAATCTTCAAGTTTCTCACGAAGTACCAAAGGCACTTTCGGTTAAGAGAAAGTTAACACAACGTTTATTAGAGGATGGGAGTGAAATTGATGTCGGTTTAAAACAAGCGACAGATTCTTCGGATGAAGAAGGAATCTCAACCGTTGTTTCCAGCAATTTGCAATCGCTTGATAAATTAGGTGAAGCTGTTTTTTATCAAGCACGTACAAATTATGATGCAGAAAAGATAGCAACCGGAAGTGTTCGCTGGACGCTTATAAAGGAGTCTTATGTGAAGGGGGCTCCAGAAGAAACAGCCATACAAGGTGATATAACAATTCCTGATGAAGGGCTATCATTACGGTTAATTTTACGTCGCAATACCGATCGGTCATTTCCTGCTGCATATATTATGGATCTTATTTTTATTCTTTCTGATAAATTCTCAGGTAAAGCTATAAGCAGTGTTCAAGCATTAACCTTTAAAGCAAGTGAACAATCTATTGGGCAGCCTTTAGTAAGAACTATTTCTACAAAAATTAACGATGATTTTTTTCTTGTTGCATTGAGTGGTAATCATCCATTTCTTGATCGAAATTTGCAATTGATGCGAGAATTAGATTGGGTGCGTTTAGTGTTAACGGATAAAAACGGACGTATAAATGAATTAACTTTTGCAAAAGGGCCAACAGGTGAGTCTATTTTCAATAAAGTTATTGGACAATGGCTTGCACAACAAGATAAGTTAACAGTTCTTGATCAGAAAAATAAAACATAGATGCAAATAAAATAAAAGGTTATTTCTCGATATTGATTTTTATTAGTTATATCAAACACGCTCAATAAAATTGTATACTATAACTCAAAGGATTCTACAGACTAATTTACAAGTACAAAGCCAACATACGCTTTTCTCATTTCTACTTTAAAAATGCGCAAACAATTGGCTTCATACCTAATTCTAGAGTCTTATATTTGACTTTGAGATAAAGCGGAATCTCTGATAGAATTTTGCACTTTTTCAAATGCACGCATTTCAATTTGCCTTACTCGTTCTCGACTAATGTTAAATTCACCAGAGAGTTCTTCTAGAGTTAATGGTATATCGTTTAAACGACGTGCTTTGAATATACGTTTTTCACGTTCATTGAGATTGTCCATGGCATTTATAAGCATGGAACGACGATTCTCCAATTCACTTTTTTCAATTAAAACTTGTTCTTGATCGTTAGATTCATCCACCAACCAATCTTGCAACTCGCTGTTTTCCCCTTCTTTTGTACGAAGGGGTGCGTTGAGTGAAGTGTCACCACCAAGTCGGCGGTTCATTGATATAACTTCATCTTCTGAGACATTCAACTGAGTTGCAATTTCTTTTACTTGTTCTGCATTGAGATCACCGTTATCAAGTGCTTGAAGTTTACTTTTTAATTTACGAAGGTTAAAAAACAAGCGCTTTTGATTAGCTGTTGTCCCCATCTTCACCAAACTCCAAGACCGCAATACATATTCTTGGATTGATGCTTTAATCCACCATATTGCATAGGTTGCAAGACGAAAACCACGTTCTGGCTCAAAACGCTTAACAGCTTGCATGAGTCCAACATTGCCTTCTGAAATGACTTCCCCAATGGGGAGTCCATAGCCGCGATATCCCATCGCGATTTTAGCTACAAGACGCAAATGACTGGTTACTAGCCTATGCGCTGCTTTTAAATCATTATGCTCACGGTAACGTTGAGCTAACATATATTCTTCTTTTGGATCAAGCATTGGAAAACGACGTACTTCTTCCAAATAACGGTTTAATCCGCCATCGCTTGTGGTTACTGATAACAAATTCATATGGGCCATAATAGCACCCTCCTTTTGTCTGAATTCCCTGATAAGGCAAATTCTATGTTTCAGATAGTAATACCTGTGCACATTCACTTTAGCATATTTTTCAATTTTGTTCAAAAAAAGATATTTTATTGTGAAATCTTGAGAAGGAGAAAAGTTTCAATTCATTTTTTTAAAATGCTTAATAAGTTTAGCCATATCTTGAGGTAGTGGTGCGGAAAACGACATAACTTTACCGGTAGAAGGGTGTTCAAAAGTGAGACTTGCGGCATGAAGTGCCTGTCTGTTGAATTGATCGATTGCATTTCTAATAGTGGGGTTGAATGCGTTT
The DNA here is from genome assembly GCF_042194175.1 of Bartonella sp. MR168JLCBS. Lineage (NCBI taxonomy): Bacteria > Pseudomonadati > Pseudomonadota > Alphaproteobacteria > Hyphomicrobiales > Bartonellaceae > Bartonella > Bartonella sp. MR168JLCBS. The sequence continues at coordinate 7,316 of NZ_JBHIMP010000002.1, forward strand.
GATTTTGTTTTAAAAGCGTTTCCATAAACTGTATCGCCTATGAGTGGATGCCCAATATGAGCCATATGAACACGGATTTGATGGGTGCGTCCAGTTTCCAAGCGACATTCCAGAAGGCTAGCAAAAGATGTTGAGTCTGCATGAGAGCCATATTTTTCTAGCAAAGAAAAATGTGTAACAGCATGACGAGCATAAGGGTTTTGCTTATGGATAACAGCTTGCTTTGTTCGGTTGTGGGGCGAACGGCCAAGTGATGCATCAATTGTCCAAACATTGCGGTGAGGTGTCCCCCAAATCAAGGCATGATAGCGTCGGTCTAATGCACAGGTACGTCCATGATCAGAAAATTGAGCACTGAGACTTTTATGAGCCAGATCATTTTTTGCAACAACCATAACACCACTTGTATTTTTATCGAGACGATGGACAATGCCGGGGCGTTTAACACCACCTATACCAGATAAACTATTACCGCAGTGATAGATAAGGGCATTAACCAACGTACCGGTCCAATTTCCATTGCCAGGATGAACAACAAGACCTGCTGGTTTGTTAATAACAATGATATGATCATCTTCAAAAAGGATGTCCAATGCAATAGCTTCAGCACTAGGTTCTGCATCACGAAGGTCAGGCATTGCCAATTCAATTATTTGCTTAGGTCTTAATTTTGTTTTTGGTTCTTTTATGAATTGACCATCAATTTTAAGATAGCCTTCACGGATGAGGGTTTGCAAACGTGAACGTGAGAACACATTATGATATTGTTTTGCTAGCCACTGATCAAGACGTTGCCCAAGAGCACCTTCATCCGTTATTTTTTGTATTACCATACGATTCCTATTAAGTTTTTAATAAGATTTTACCAGTACGAAATTGCTTTACTATCGAGGAATTCTTTAATTCCCCAATGTCCCCCTTCACGGGCGCGTCCAGAAAATTTTACACCTCCAAAATAGCTTCCACTGGGTAATCCATGTCCGTTAACTTCTACCATACCAGAGCGTACTTGTGCCGCAATACGACGACATTTGTTGCGATCTTGTGATTGAATATAGTTTGTAAGACCATACTCAGTGTCATTCGTTAAAGCGACAGCTTCTTCTTCTGTATTAAAAGCAAGAATCGAGAGAACTGGACCAAAGATTTCTTCTTTGAAAATACGCATATGAGGTTTTACATCAGCAAAGACTGTTGGACGGACATAATAACCGCGTTCAATTCCTCTTGGTAAACCAGTTCCGCCTGCAACAAGAGTTGCACCATCATCAATTCCCGATTGGATAAGATCTTGAATTTTATCATATTGTTTTTTTGAAACGACGGGACCAATATGATTTCCTTCTTGGCAATTTGGTCCTACTTTTGTTGTTTCTGCAATATCTTTAGCTATTTTTATGGCTTTGTCATAGATGCTTTGTTCCACAAGCATACGAGTCGGTGCATTACAGCTTTGTCCACTATTATAAAAGCAATGTCGCACACCACGTTGAATAGCATCTGAGTCGGCATCAGAAAAGATAATATTCGCTCCTTTTCCCCCAAGTTCTAGACAGACTCTTTTTAAAGTAGCGCTAGCATTTTTAGAAATATCTTTTCCTGCTCTAGTTGAACCAGTAAAGCTAATCATTTCTAGATCTGGATGTGCTGAGAGGTAAGAGCCGACAGTTTCACCATCACCATTGATTAAATTAAAAACACCGGCAGGGAGCGCGGCTTCATCTAAAAATTCAGCAAAAAGCATAGCAGAAAGAGGCGCAATTTCAGAGGGCTTTAATACCATGGTACAGCCAGCCAAGAGAGCAGGGATAACTTTAAGAGTTACTTGATTCATGGGCCAATTCCATGGCGTAATTAATCCTACGACGCCGATAGGGTCGTAGTGAAGAATTGCTTGCTCATTTCCCTTTATTAAAGTTTCTTGGAACGAGAACTCTTTATAAGCTTCGATAAAATTGCGAATGTGGGAACTGCCAGTTGCGGTTTGCGCATTAAGTGCCATATCAATCGGTGCTCCCATTTCCATTGAAATGGTTTTTGCCATGTCTTTAGAACGTTTTTCATAGATATTTAGAATTTTTTCAACGAACCCAAGACGCTCACTTGGTGACGTTGTTTTCCATTTTTGAAACGCTTCTTTAGCCGCGTTAATTGCTTTATCGGCATCTTCTGTACTTCCAAGGCTAATGACAGCACAAGCCTCTTCTGTTGATGGATTAATGACGTCAAAATCGTGAGGAGTGCTTGGGTCATCCCATAGACCATTGATATAAAATTTCCGTTTATTAAACATAATTCACTCCCTTTTTTCTATTTGTGTTTATTTAATTATGATTATCTTAGTCTAAGCCGTTTTAAACGAGGATAACAAGGGTAATCTTATAAAACGCGAGAAATTAGATTGTATCATGATAATTGAGCATGGAGAATTCAACAGAGCAATGCTTATATACCCATTTGTATTATTGGGACTAATTGCTTTTATGAAATGGGAGAGAAAGAGAGCTATAGACAATTTTCTTGAAGCTTTTTTATCATGAAGTTTTCTTTAAAACAAATGAAATACGAGCTCTATGACACCATAAACTAGGCAATTTATATCGTAAATATGCAGAAGGGAGATTATGAATATGCATTATGGCATTATTTTTTTCATTAAAAAGTAACCATCAGCAAAAGGTTATTAACCTTCGTATGATAGTTTCTACGAATTCTTTTTGAAAAGGTTATTTTTCTCATTGCTATAAATTTGTTGGGTGCCATGCATAATTCGAAAACAAAATCTATTTCTACGTCTTCTTTTTCTGATGATGGTACGAAAGGTGCATCAAGAGAAGATTTATCTGTTAAGATTACTGAGATATTTCCTTATCCGGAAGTATGGAAAAAGGCATTTACCCTCGGAAAAAATGTCCGTTTCACGCGAACCCCAGAAGTTGAGATTTTGCGTCGTCGTATAGAAACAGATCCAGTTTTTGCAAAGCAGTTTAAAATTTTTACGAAGCAAGATCAAAAAAAAATTACAGATACAAATATTGTACGTTGTAACAAGAAAACAACAAGCGTTTCATCGACAAAAAAAGTCATTAATCCTCAATCAATAGAAAATAAAACGTCGGTTTGTCATTCAACAGTTTTGAAGCAGTTGTCACGACAAGTTACTCGTATACCATCAGAAAATATCCCTCTTGAGGAGGGTAAACAAGAGCATAAATTACAAGTAGAAAATGTGCTACAAAAAATGAATCCTGCTTGGCATCTTTCCGATGATGCATTTTTTGAATGCGTATCTTTGATATTTGAACATATGGATACTCAAACTTCAAAAGAGGATCAAACATCGATTGACACGACAAATAAAATTACATCCGATATTCCTTCTGTCTTTGATGAGTCAATAACTGCTCTTTACCGTGTTCTCGAATACCGCTTTCCGCAACTGTATGATTCCATTACATCGGAATCTCCAGCGGAAAGGATGCGAGGCGTTGAGCAAATTTCTGATTTAATGCATACAAATAATGATATTACTAAAGAATGTCATTCTAAGCTTTCTGTTGAAGATTCCGCTCATACGTTAAGTAATGCAAGGGCGTTAAACGATATTGAGGCACTAAGCGACGCTGAATCTAGTATAGAGACGAAAAAAACCAATAATATTGTCGATTGCATAACAAAGAATGTCACACCAAATTTAAAAGATTTGTCTGTGATGCAAGCAAACGGTAAAACGAAAATATTGCAATCTGCCCGCGTGCCATTAAGCAATTATGATTCTGCTTTTATGCAAAATATTCAATCTATTTATAGTGATGCTTATGAGTTTCCTCCGATCAATTTATTACAGGAACCTGTTTTTCATGAAGGTACGATGATTCCTCAGGAAACATTGGAACGCGGTGCTGGGTTTTTGGAAAGTGTTTTGGAAGATTTTGGCATTAAGGGTGAAGTTATCCATGTACATCCAGGGCCAGTGGTTACAATGTATGAATTTGAGCCTGCTGCGGGTGTAAAGTCATCGCGCGTTATTAATCTTTCTGATGATATTGCGCGTTCTATGTCTGCTATTTCTACACGCGTTGCTGTTATTCCTGGACGGAATGTTATAGGGATTGAGTTACCCAATGCGGTTCGTGAAACCGTTTATCTACGGGAATTAATTCAAACACGTTCTTTTCGTGAAAGTGAATTTAAACTTGCTCTTGCTTTGGGGAAAGGGATTAGTGGTGAGCCGGTCATTGTAGAATTAGCAAAAATGCCTCATTTATTGGTTGCAGGAACAACAGGATCAGGCAAGTCTGTAGCAATTAATACAATGATTTTGTCGATTCTTTATCGTATGACACCAAAACAGTGTCGTTTGATCATGGTTGATCCTAAAATGCTAGAGCTCTCTGTTTATGATGGCATTCCACATCTTTTAACACCTGTTGTAACAGATCCTAAAAAAGCGGTAACAGCTTTAAAATGGGCGGTTCGTGAAATGGAAGAGCGTTATCGCAAAATGGCTAAGTTAGGTGTACGTAATATCGATGGTTTTAATGCACGCGTTGCACTTGCGGCTCAAAAAGGTGAAACGATCATGTGTACTGTACAGTCGGGTTTTGATAAGGAAACAGGGGAAATGCTTTATCATGAAGAAGCCATGGATCTTACGCAGCTTCCTTATATTGTTGTGATTGTTGATGAGATGGCTGATCTCATGATGGTGGCAGGGAAAGAAATAGAGAATGCCATTCAGCGCTTAGCACAAATGGCGCGTGCGGCTGGTATTCATCTTATTATGGCAACGCAGCGCCCTTCTGTTGATGTTATCACAGGGACAATTAAAGCGAACTTTCCTACCCGCATTTCTTTTCAAGTGACATCAAAAATTGACAGTCGTACGATCCTAGGTGAACAAGGTGCTGAAACGCTTTTAGGTCAAGGAGATATGCTTCATATGGCAGGTGGGGGGCGTATTGTACGCGTTCATGGACCTTTTGTCTCTGATGAAGAAGTTGAATCTATTGTTGCACATCTTAAACTGCAAGGAAAACCTGATTATTTAGCAACCGTCACAGATAACGAAGACGATAACAAAGAGGATGCTTCTGCCGATTCAACGGTTGAAGTTTCTGAGGAAGAAAATTTTGATGAAGAGGGAGAGGAGCTTTATAATCAAGCTGTAAAGATTGTTATGCGTGATAAAAAATGTTCAACATCTTATATTCAGCGCCGACTTTCAATCGGCTATAATAAAGCAGCTTCTCTTGTTGAGCGGATGGAAGAAAAAGGCATTGTTGGAGCCGCTAATCATGTGGGAAAACGTGAAATTTTACTCAATGCAGGGAAATAAAAAAGCACATTAAAATGTGCGATTTAAAATATGCGATTTTTAAAATGTTTGACAGTTATTATTTAAATAGCGAATGCTTGTTTTATTTTTTCAAAGCAGATGTGACCATGTATTTATTTTTATAATAATATTAAAAAATTGAGTGGAGAGTAATAAAGCAAAAGCGATCTTTTGACTGATGATACCAAAAGGGGAGATATTTTTAACATTTCTAGATGATCTGGAATGTAAAGAAATTAAACAAATCTTTATATGAGAACAGATAATTTTTGTTTTCTCTTCTATAGCGGTTCTGATGAAAGAAAGGTCTTTTGGGAATTATGGAGAGCATCATAAGAAGAGTATCCAATATGCAAGTTTTATTGCATTGGGTGCTTTAAAGCACTATACTAAATTTGTCATCATTTGATATTATTGGCACAAGAAAGGTGTTCTTACGAGAAACTTTATGTGAAAAAGAAATTTTTATTTCTATTTTTATAATGCAATTTATTGATTTATAATGATAATTTATCATTGTAAATATTGAATAAAAATTTCAAATATCGTAATTTTTTTTCATTTCAAATCTGTTTCTGTTGAAACAAATAAAACGATTTTCTTGCGTATCATAATAATGTAGGGGTAAAAAAGTAAAAAAAAAGAAATAAAAATGCTGCTTATGAACGCCTTCAAATGCCAAGAACTATTGGTAACAACATTAGGGGTTAAAATTAGTATAATGATGGTTTTAACCAGCTATTTTATAAGCATAAAAATGTAATGTACAATGCCTTGCTATCTGTTATGGGAGACTTTACATTATACCATTTACGGATGCCGTCGTAAAATAAGCTTGGGGAGCTTGGGAGATATCTTTTTAAAACAGGCACATGAATGCGTAAAACATGAATGCGTAAAATAAGTGTATTCTTTTTGAGTACTATTTATGCGAGGGAGATGTTACCATTATTGTAACAAGATTTGTTACAATAATGGGTGAATAAGCAACAGGAGTTGGAGGATTCTTTTTATTCTTGTTTTGTTGATGAAACAGTCAAAATTTTGCTACAGACAATTGATATGAGATATCAAGTTATTTTAACCAGAACAGGTAATTGTAAACAAATTAGCATTATTCATTTGAGAGTAAATCCAACACTTTTTAGTTTTAGTTATGCCATTAAAAGCAGATGAATTGAAGTTAAATACAAATGAATTAAAATGTCAGCAAGAAGCTTTTCGTTTTACACCAGAGCTTTTGCCTCGGCCTTTTACGTGGGAAATCGATCATAATGGTTTATTTTGTGAAGTCTCAAAAGAGCTAGCTGAAGTTGTTGGTCCTCTCTCTTCCTCTATTTTAGGATGTAGCTTTCGTGAGCTTGCTCATCAATTTAATGATGATCGATATCTGGTTCTCAGTCGTTTTATTGAAGCGGCTATGCCTTGGAGTAAAGAGATTGTTCAATGGCCTGTTGATGGTTGCTTACAATGGCTTGATGTTGAATTGTCGGCTTTACCAATTTTTGATGTTAAAAAGAATCTTAAGGGGTTTCGTGGCTTTGGTGTTTTAAAAATACGAAAAAAAGTCCAAGAAAAAAGAGATGAAAAGCCGGAAACAGAAATGCCATGTCTTACGGAGATAGAACGCTCAGCTTTTCATGAAATTGCAGAGCAATTGCGTGATGAATTGAATTCATCGGTAAAAGAAGAAAATTTAGTTGAAGAAACAGCTATTCAGTTACCGTATGCACAAACATTGCCGGTAAATTCTATAGAACAAGCTCTCGTAAAAGAGCCCGCTGCAGTTTTATCATTGTTGGATACAGCAACAGATGGTGTTTTATGGTTGGATGAAGAGGGCTTTATTCAATCAGCAAGTAGGGCAGCCTTAGCATTAATGGGTTATGACATAAATGAACTACGAGGACAGTCACTCTCTTCATTATTTACTTTGCAAAGCCGACGTTTCGTTGAAAAATATTTTAAATCAATCCGTATGGAGGGGAAAAAACAGGTTTTAAATCGCAGAGAAACAGCTGATTTAATGACGAAAAATCATAAAAATATAACCGTTTTGATAACGATTGTATTTTTGGCACAGCAAGGCAATTATGCTGTTATGTTGTGTGATAGGACACAAACAGTTCCATCAGGAGGAAAAAAAGCAGAAGAGGATAAAATCGTCGGGGTTGTTCATGAAATACGAACACCTTTGAATGCTCTTATTGGTTTTGCAGAAATTATGAGAGAAGGCCGTTTTGGTTCGATAGAAAATGAGCGCTATCATGGATATTTACGCGATATTATTTCCTCTGGAAAACATATATTATTGCTGATTAATCAATTACTAGAATGCTCGAAGATAAATTATTCTGGTTCCAATAACCAGATTGATTCTTCCCTTATTTCTGAAACATTTGATGTGATATCTTGTTTACGTGCGACGATAGCTTTTCTTGAAACTCAAGCCAATCAGAATGGCATTATCATGCGCATTGTTGCTCCACCTCATGTTCCATTTATTCCTGTATCACAACAAGTGTTTCGCCAGATTATATGGAATCTTCTTTCCAATGCTATTCGTTTTACACCTTTGGGTGGACAGATTATTGTTCACGTTTCTTATAGAAAAGAACGTGTAAAAATTTCAGTGAGTGATAATGGTATAGGGATGAACGAAGAAGAGATTATACAGGCGCTGCAACCTTATGGTCAAGTAGAGCGCAAAGATGGACGATCTGGAGATAGCGCTTTTATAGGAACAGGTTTAGGACTCCCAATGTGTAAAGCAATGGTGGAAGAAAGAGGGGGACAATTTTTATTGTTCTCAAAACCCAATCATGGAACAACTGTGGAAATGTTTTTTCCTCGTGTTCCATGATGTAAATCTTGCATAAAATTATTTTTTCTTAGCCAAAAGATCTCTAATTTCTGTTAAAAGTTGTTCTTCTGAAGACGTTTTTTTTGGGCTTTCTTCTTCTTTTCTACGGATTTTATTCATAGCTTTAACGAATAAAAAAAGAACCCAAGCAATAATGAGAAAATTGATAAGTAAAGTAATAAAGTGTCCATAGCTAATGGTTGCTCCAGCTGCTTTTGCGGCACTCAATGTTGCTTGTTTTTCGCCAGCAAGTTGAATAAACATATTAGAAAAATCAATTCCACCTGTAATCAGTCCAATGATTGGCATAAAAATATCATTGACAATTGAGTTGACCAAGCTACCAAAAGCGCCCCCTATAATCACACCGATAGCAAGATCAATCATATTACCTTTTAGGGCAAATTCTTTGAATTCTTTCAGCATTGCGTTTTCCCCTTTATGTAAGCGATATACGGTAATTTACTTACCGCTTTTGATGAAAAAGGAAAGGGCAGATTTTATTTTTAGGATTATATTACAATATTAATATTATTTTCAAAGAACTTTATAAGGCTTAATAAAGAGCATTAGGGCTCTATTTGAATGTACATAGAACATTTCTGAGAGAAAAGCTTTTTTGATAAAAACTATATCTGCTTTTTTCAACAGAAAGTAGAAAACCGTAGCTTAATTTATATAATTGCCTCAAGATTTTTATGATAACATTAAAAAGAAAGATTTTTACAGAATACCACAAAATGAGCAGCGTTGAAAGTTGAGCTATCAGGACGCTTCTCAGATGAAGTGCATATATTGGTATAACGTATTGTTATAAAAAGAGAATTTGGAAATAAAAAATATATTTCAGCACTGATGGAAGAAATAGATAGATGAGGCAGGAGAAAACTTATAATTTAATTCCTCTTAATTCAGTAAGCGATAATAGCAATTAGGAGGAGGGCATTATGGCTTATCTAAAAGCTATTTTTACTGGGGTGCACGAGCTAAAATGGCGATAATTCCAATGGAAGAAACACATTTCATCTACTGGAAGATTGTATTAGTTTATAAATAGCAGAGCTCTAGGGTTTGCAAGATCATTTTGGTTTGGAAATCGTTGGTATGATAGGTGGGAGTTCAATGATCAACTGTCATTACTTAAACTATATTTTAGACAGAGCACTTATAGATGCAAAATTGTATTTAGCGCATCAGAAATGGCAAAGCAAACAATGCAGTTTCTTCAAAAATTTATCAATAGAGTACAAATGATTGAATATCCTGTTGCTAATAAATAGCGCAACAATAGTATGAATTTAGATAATTTTATGAACCATGTATTCTATAAATGCTAGGAAAAAATAGCTTTATAGAGCAAGCTCTGTTTCTATTGGAAACAATATTACACAAAGGAACTTTGGGAATAGGGATAATTTGCGTGCATTTTTAAGAGAATTATGAGCTTGTCTGCATGAGATGTCACAAAACCATGGCTATAGTGAAGAGCCATTGATGTTTCAATTCATGCTGCATTTTATAAGATTAGGATTCACGTTTTAATCTTTGAAAAATGTCGAAAAAGAAAAACGTTTTTTAAGAATAAAATTTTTTTACACAGTATACATCAATATAAACATGTATGGCTATTATGTGATAAATTTTCTTCTAGAAGGGGAATATTATTTGGATAATATGCTCTCTTTGATTGGTGATCTTTTGTGTTAAAAGATATAGGTGAGGTGCGATGGATTATTTTTATGTTGTGGAGAAGGATTGATGAGTTTGTTTCGTTGTATTGGCCGTTCTGCCTTATTTATGTTGGATCCAGAGCAAGCACACTGTTTAGCGATTCTCGGGCTGAAAAGTGGATTAAATGGCTGTCAAAAGGTTATCGATAAACATTTGTGTGTAACTGTTGCTGGGCTTGAGTTTGAAAATTTTATTGGTCTCGCAGCGGGGTTTGATAAAAATGCAGAGGTTGTGGATGGTATTTTTCGTTTAGGATTTGGTTTTACTGAAATTGGGACAGTGACACCAAAGCCTCAGATTGGAAATCCTAAACCACGGCTTTTTCGTTTAAAAGAAGATGAAGCGATTATTAATAGAATGGGCTTTAATAATGACGGACATCAAGTTGTTTACAACAGATTGCGCGCGTGTAAAAAAACTGGTGTTGTAGGAGTTAACATTGGAGCTAATAAGGATACGGTCGATAAGATTGATGATTATACTGTTGGTATTGCTCATTTTTATGATGTTGCTGATTATTTTACGGTTAATATTTCTTCTCCTAATACACCAGGTTTACGTGATTTACAGTCCCGTGACAGTTTGCATCTTTTGTTGAGTGCAGTTTCGCAAGCGCGAAAGGAGCAAGAGAAAAAGCATGGATTTTCCATTCCCATTTTTTTAAAAATTGCTCCAGATTTATCAGAGAAAGAATTGGATGATATTGCAGAAGAAATAAAACTTTCTGATTTTGATGGACTGATTGTTTCCAATACAACTCTTTCACGCCAAGATCTTAGCAATAGTCACCTCAGTAATGAAGAGGGGGGGCTTTCTGGACGTCCACTTTTTGAGCGTTCTACTATTGTGCTTGCAAAAATGCGTCAAAAATTAGGGAAGGAGATTGCAATTATTGGTGTTGGCGGTGTAAAGGACGCACAAACCGCTTTGGAAAAAGTAAAAGCTGGTGCAGATTTAATTCAATTATATAGTGGGATGGTTTATGAAGGTCCAAATCTTGCTATAACTATTCTGCAAGAGATTTTGCAGATGATGCAACAAGACGGTGTTGATAACATAAAAGGCTATCGTGATCACAGTCTTGAGCGTTGGGCAAAATTTCCTTTGTAAAAACGCTTTTTTCTTCACAAAAAATTGCGAGATTTTTTTAAAGGGGCTTGCAAACTTTGTTGATTTTCCTTATGTCACATAAGCATAAGAATAAATGTTTACGAAATCGTGAACAGTTATGATACATTTTCTTTTATGCGGTTGTAGCTCAGTTGGTTAGAGCGCTGGTTTGTGGCACCAGAGGTCGTAGGTTCAAATCCCACCAACCGTACCATTTATCTTGTTACAACTTTTCTAATTCTTATTTTGGGCGTTTTGTGAGGCGGTTAAAAGCCGTGCTTGGCGGGATTTTTTGCGTGTGAGCCGTCACGGAGCAGAGACCTTGCGCGGATGATTTTCCTCAAATTTTGCCCAAAACGGAATGATACGATCAATAATCGCTTGAAATATAAACGGGTTAACTAAATCTATAATTCTGATTGCAATTGCAACAATAAATATCTCTATCAGTATATTTATATACTTTTAGTATATTTTGTAAACTAAGAGAATCTTATTCGACTTTCATTATTATTGCTCATAATATAAACCATTAAGTTTAAACACATAAAATAAGTAAGTAAGCATAAATTTACTAAAATATGACATATTTTTGACACAATTACCTTGATTTTGTCAACTATATATTATAAATGCGGACTTGCATGAAAGTGCATTCATATCTCCAGGGGTGTTTCGGTGGTTGATTATGGGTAGGCCATTCTGGCGCGGGGACATAAGTAACCTTGGGGGGGGGTATCTATACACTAAATTAGAAAATAAATGAGATTTTCAAGTAGTTCGTACGATTATTGCAGTGCCGATAATTTTAGTAGCAAATATAACTCTGGTAGTGCGTTTGGTAGCAAGTATGGTAGTAAGGTTGGCTTCCTGGGTGGTCTTTTCTTAGGAGCAGTGGCATCGCGTAATCCTGTTACTACCATGGCCTCAGCAAGCTTTGGGCAAATTGTAGGCAATGAATTCGGAGACACCATAGGCGGTTATGGTGGTTATGGTGTGGCTGCTGTCCAGTGTGGCACACAGTTTTTGGGTCAATCTATTGCTAATTCAGGTGGTGGGATGTTGATGCACTTTTGATGTAGTTCTTTGGGTTATCCTAAAGCCTAGAATGGTGGTACTGTAAAAGGTGCCACCTTTATGTTTGGAATATTACACAGGAGGAGCTATGGGCGCGTTTGGTTTAGTGCTCGCTTATTTTTGTCTGTGGTTTGGCATGTGTCTATTCTTCAAAACTATTGCTATTAATGGAAAAAGCATGTTATACAAGGGGAGCATGGTTGCATTCATAGTGGCGGCATTGGTTGTTCCTCCCATCATATATATCTTTGAGTATATAGACGATGTGTCGATAACATCTTCTCATGTTGCTATAATTATGTTCTTTCTTTCTTTTTGCATTGAATTTATACCCAATATAGTAAACAATATAAAATGCTTTAGTTTGGCCATTATCGCAAGTTGCCCCATTTTTTTCATCGCAGCTGGTTTTATTGTTGTGAGTGATGACCTTCTGTTAGATTTTTTTGATCTGCAGCTTTCGAGCTATATTTATCTGCTTTTCATTATTCCGTTGATGATAGGGGGGGCTCGCTATGTCCTAATTGCTAAAGCTTTGAAGGAAAAATCTATGTCAGTGCTAGATTTAAGCATTTGCATTGGCTGTGGGTTTGCCATAGGCGTCTTTTTTGTGTCATCACTGCTTTTATCAGACCTTCGAGAAATCTATCAACAGATAGGTTTTGCAAACAGGGAGGCAGTGAAAAAAATGTTTGATTATGCGGTGTTTGGTTTTGCTATTCTAACGGGCCAAGTTTTTTTGACATTTTTGATGGTTCTCTTTGTTACTACAAAGAAATATTATTGGTTGGTCCTTGATGTTCTTGCAGAGCTGTTTTTTAGCCTCTTTGTTTCTTATTATGTAGCGTTTGTTCATACAGATGATGACTATAGAATGGTTAGAAATTGGATTTGTTTGATGTTTGTTGTTTATGTGTACGCGCGTTACATTAAATCAAAGAATGTGAAGCTTAGCGTGATTAACCCGTTTAAAAAGAAAACTGAGTGAGAAGACAGGAGGCTATAGTTCTTTGGGTTATCCTAAAGCTTAGAGCAGCCAACCCAGGAGGGGCAGTTTCTGGAGCAATAGTAGGCGGGGTCCCGTGGCGCAGCCGCGGGTATTGCTAAAGCTGGTTGGGATTGTGCTCGCTCTAAGTGGTGAAATTGTTGTTTGACCTGGCTTTTTTAACAAGGTAAAGGCCTTGCTAAGGGGTACACTATCAGCCTCTTAGCAGGGAGTTTTTCTCCCGCAATAATATCTTGGTATGCTTGGGAGGGCAAGGCGCTTTAAGGAAATTATATGTCTGACTTAATTTTTGGAATGCTGCTTAGTTTTGGGATAAGTTCCAGCCCTCGTCTCCTTAAAAACAATGGCTTGTTGGGCGAGCGCGTCATTTTGGGGGGGCTAGCTGGCCTTTCCTGCGCTATCATCTTCGCTTATCCACATAGTGAAAGTGGGCTTACAGACTTATCTTTGCTTTTGGTATGTTATCTTGGCATGCTTTTAATTCTGTACGAGCACTACTTATATAAATATTTAGTTCTTGGATTCTGTGGTGCAGTTGCTGCCTTGTGTATTGGGGCAGGTTTTGTATATTTGAGCTCTTTGTTGCCATTGTCTGCTTTGTCTGCTGCTAATAATAGCCAGCAGCAGGTGGTGCATTACACGAGTTTGGTTGCTGCAAACTATCCCTTTTTTATCCTTTTGATATCAGTTTTAACTGCGGAGCTTTTGCGTTTGTGGTTGCTTCGCGTATATAAGTCAGAATTAGCTGCGCGTGAGGTCCTTTATTTTGGGCTGGGCTGGGGTGTTCTAGACTTATGCTATAAGACCCTCCCAGCTCTTTTTCTTTACTTGAATTACCGTGTTGATAGGGCGCCACAAATGGTGGGCTATGTCGCATTTGAATCTTGTCCACAAGCGATCAGCTATCTTATTGCCGCGGGCATGATTGTATTGATGCATGTTGTAAATACGCGTTTTATGTATCTTGGTTTCCAAGATAAGCGCAAGGTCTATTCCTATCTGCCTTTTGTAATTCATTTTGCGGTTGGTCTTTTGTTTATGTTTGACATTTCTTCAGGCTATGCAATATTAATAAATTCTATTTTTGAGGCTTGCAATAATGCTTGACAAATTGACATTATCTGTTATTGGCGCCGTTTTTTGTCTGGTGCTGATTATTTTCCCTTTGATGAAGAAAAAAACATTGGTTGAACATTTGGTTTTCTTGCTCGTTGTTTTGTGTCTTGTTTTTCTTTATGTTTATGGCGCTACGAGTTATTTTCCTTATTATGTTTTGGCGCTTTCGCTTATATTGGGGTACCGCTGGTTACTCTCTTTGGTTAAAACGTTTAAAGGCACGAAGGCGATTATTGGGGCAAGCGCTGGTTGTTATGTGCTTTTGATTTTTTTTCTATACGGCTTTATGCGTATGATAGGCAGTTTGATTTTTGATTTTTCTGCTTATAGTACGCCTAATATTGTTTTTGCTGTTGGTCTATTCCCTATAGGCATGGCGATTATGCAGTTTTTTTTGCTCTCTCATTGGGTGGCAGAAGATAATGGCAATGGTGTAGAGGCAGCACTGGGCGTGGGAATGGGGATTTGGGGGGCTGCTATAGGGCTTGCACTGCTTACATCTCTACCAGAAGCTGTGAAAATCCTAAAAGGGGCTTTTAGTCTTGATAGGGACGCCTTACTTTCTTTACTTGAGACGGTAATATGTTATACGTTTATTATAGGTCTGAATCTTTTATCAACTTTTTTAATGCTTGTGGTTTGCCTTGACAAGAAATGGCGTTTTTTTGTTCTTATCCTGCTTTTACAATGCTTGGCGGCTTGGGCGCGCTTTTCATGGCGGGCCGCTGAGCCAGAACTTCTTGCAATTGGGCATTATACAATCGCTACTATTCTTATGTTTGCTCTTATGCGGCAAATTTATGATTTTGTGCAAGACAGATTATCCATGAAGAAAAATAGCAGTTACGCTGTAGTAAATGAGGGGGCATAATAATGTTGGTTTTATTTATTACTTCGCTTCTCGCAGGACTTATTTATGGCGCTGTCATTTATAATTTTTTTCGCTCTACATTTAGTTGGATAAATGTGCTGTTGAGCGGCATAGTTTTTGGGGTGATTGTTCTGTTAGTATGGCGTTACTCGGAAACAGAACATAAACTTGATGCCTTACGTTTACTGCAAGTGCTTGGCGTTGTTTTTCTTCTATGTGTGTTTCATCATTTTCTGAAGTTCAAATTGGTTGTCGCTGGTGCTGTGGGATGGTTTGTTGCTAGCTGCATTGCTGGCGGGTTTATTGCTTTTTGGAAGCAATCTGTAATAAAAACGCTTTATATGATGAGTATTGTTGAAACCAAGAGTCGTGCAGAGCAAGGGCTGGCGCTTGTTTTTTTATTTTTAACATTTACGGTTTTTTTTGTTGTAGCAGAAGAAGCTATGCGTCGTTGGTTAGTTACTAAGTTTTATCGGTGCTCGCCTAGTTTTTTGTGGCGTTTGCCGCTGAATATTGGCATAGGCTGGGGTTTATGCGAATTAGTTTATAAGGCGCTAGGGCCTTTCCTTGTTTATAATGGTTGGCCTATTCGATCTAGCTTATTAGCCAATGAGTATGTAATTTTTTATTCTTGGACGCAAGCGAGTATTTTTTTGTGTGCTTTAATGAGCGTCATACTCATGCATATTTTCAATACATGCTTGGCGTATCGTGGTGTTGTTACGCGCTCTAAATTTTATGCGTGTGCGCCTTTTTTTGTCCACGCTATTGTTAACTGTTTCGGTGCAACAGTGCTGGTTACAGAGAAGGTTTGGTTTAATGTTGGGGGCAGCTTGTTTATTCTACTTTGTGTGATGTTGTTCGTATATTTTGAAAGCAAAAATCCTTTAATACAAAACATAAAATTGCGCGCTTAAAGTGTTGTAGAGTGATGAATAACTTTGCGTACTCTAAGTATGGCTAGAGAGCCTGATACGCGCTTTCTGTTCTGCAAAAAAATAGAGAAGGTTAGCACCGACGTAACGCGTCCAGTACCAAGAGCGACGTCATTTCTGCACTAATTGGGGGGAGGGTGTGCCACTGGCCACGCGCATATGGGAGTTTGCAAATATGCTATCATGTAACTTTCTAGTGTCCTCCTTTCTATTATCCTCCATGAGATTGAAGATGGGAATCTTGAGGCGGCGATATGAGACTTAAATTTAAACAACAAGAATTTCAAAATGATGCGGTTAAAAGCGTCATTGATTTGTTTAAAGGCCAACCACAACGGGATTCTTCTTTTTCTTTGCATTCAGAACAAGGACAATTAGCGTTAAATGAATTTGGTTATGGTAATCGATTATTGATCAGTGATGAAAGCATATTAGCAAATTTACGAGAGGTGCAACAGAACAATAAACTCTTGGCGAGTGAGACGCTAGAGCAAAAGCAGTTTTCTATTGAAATGGAAACGGGAACAGGCAAAACTTATGTCTATAGCAAGACGATTTTTGAGTTAAATCAACGCTATGGCTTTATCAAATTTATTATTGTCGTACCAAGTGTTGCTATTCGCGAAGGGGTATATAAATCACTTCAGGTAACAAGGGAGTATTTTCAAGCAGAGTTTGATAATCTGCCCTATCGTTATTTTATTTATAATTCAAAAGATCTTTCGCAAATTCGCCAATTTGCAAGCTCTACCAATATTGAAATTATGATTATCAATATTGATGCATTTAAAAAAGCAGAAAATATTATCAACCTTCCGCAAGATAGACTGAATGGCGAAAGTGCTATGCGCTATATCCAAGACACAAATCCGATTGTGATCATAGATGAACCGCAATCGGTGGATAATACAGCAAAAGCGAAGGAGGCTATTGCGATCCTTAATCCGCTTTGTGTTTTCCGCTATAGTGCCACGCATAAAGATGAGATTAATCTTTTATATCGTTTAACACCTGTTGATGCTTATCAAAAAGGACTGGTAAAGCAAATTTGTGTCTCTTCTAATCAGATAGAGCAAGATTTTAACCGTCCCTATATTGCCTTGAAATCCGTATCACACAAACATGGCTTTAAGGCGCGCTTAGAGTTGGATATTGCGGGAAAGAATGGCACTGTGAGCCGCAAAACAGTTACAGTGAGACAAGGCGATGATCTGTATCGTGTTACGGGCGGGCGTGAGCTTTATAGGGTTATATTGTTTCGGGTATCAATTGCATGGCGGGGGATGAAGCCGTTGAGTTTTCTGATACTGAAATTGTTAAATTTGGCCACGCGCTTGGTGATGTGAATACAATAGAGCTTAAACGCGCGCAAATTTATCGCACTATAGAAACACATTTAGATAAAGAATTGCGGCTTGTGCCTTTAGGGATTAAAGTTTTATCACTTTTTTTTATTGATGAGGTGGCTAAATATCGTAGCAATGATGAAGAGCCAGCACTTTATGAGCGTATGTTTGAAGAATGTTATGAAGAGCTGTTGGCGAAAAAGAAATATACCTCCTTGCGAACTGAGTTTGCGCAAAATGTTCGAAACGTACACGGCGGTTATTTCTCGCAAGACAAGAAAGGCGTGTATAAGGATACAAAGGGCGACAGCCAAGCTGATGATGACACTTATAACACGATTATGCGCGATAAGGAGTGGTTATTATCTTTTGCATGCCCCTTGCGTTTTATCTTTTCGCATTCGGCATTAAGAGAAGGCTGGGATAATCCGAATGTGTTTCAAGTGTGTATGTTGATTGAGCAAAAATCGAATTTTACCGCGCGGCAAAAGATTGGTCGCGGTTTGCGTTTGTGTGTAAACCAACAAGGTGAGCGGGTGGAAGATAAAGATATAAATGTGCTGCATGTCATGGTGAATGAAAGCTTTGCTGAGTTTGTGAGTACATTGCAAAAAGAATTAGAGGCGGATATTGGTTATAAATTTGGTACATTGCAGATGGAGGAGTTGGTTGGCCGTATTTATGAAGATGTAAAATATGCAGCCGCTAAAGTGGAAGTGCCACAAGCACAAAAAATTATTAAAACGCTTGTTGCAAAAGATTTGATTGACGAGGCGGGTGTCGTTAAAGTAGATCAGGATTTAGTGGCGAGCGAATTTGAAGCTATAGGGGCGGAGGAAATGCCACGCGAATTGCGTCAAGAAATTATGAAAAAAATTGATTCAGGCGCACTTATTAATGTTGAGACGCTGCAAGATCTGATTTATATGACAGCTGTGACGGAAACAAAAATTCTGTCTTCGCAAGAGGCTGCTGATATATTGGTTGAGTTGCGTGAAAAAGCCTTGCTTACATCAGCAGGAAAAATCACAGATACATTAAAAGCGCAATGGGCGACTGGGGCGTTGGATTTAAGTGAACGTTTTAGTAAAGGGCAAAAGCAGGCTGTGCTGCAGGCGCTAGAAGCGAGCCAAGCCATGCCGATTATTCGTAATGCTGCGCGCGAGGTGCGGGTTAAGCTTAAAAAGCAAACAGTGGCTTCGCCCGAGTTTTTGTCCTTGTGGGAGAAGATCAATAAAAAAACCACTTATCGTGCAAAGCTTGATCGTACAGAGTTTGTTGCCAAAGCAGTGGATGCAGTGAAAAAAATGGCGCCAGTTGCGCCCGCGCATTTGGTTTATCAGACAGCAGAGATAGAACTGGATAGTGCTGGTGTGACCTACGAAGAGCAGTTATTAAAGCAGAGTACGCTTGATTATAGTTTGTGTGCACTGCCGAACATTGTACATTATCTGACCTTAAAGTTGAAATTAACCGCAAAGACAATTATTGGTATTTTTACAAAGAGTGGTCGTGAGCATGAGTTTGTGAAAAATCCACAAGCTTTTTTAGAGCGCATAGAAGAAATACTCAATAAAACCCATGTTAATCTTACAATTGATGGCATTAAATATTTAAAGCTGGTCGGGAAAGAATATAGTGTGCAAGAGCTTTTTACCAGTGAAGAACTTGTGGCAAATTTAGAGCGTACAGCTGTTGTGAGTGAGAAGAGTGTGTATGATCATGTGGTTTATGAAAGCAGTGTGGAGAAAGAGTTTGCACAAAGTCTTGAAAATGATCCTGAAGTCAGATTGTTTTTAAACTGCCAAGAAGTTTTAAAATAGCCACTCCCATTGGTTCTTATACGCCTGATTGGGCGGTCTTTTTAGAGCGGGATGGCGAACAAAAGCTTTACTTTGTGCTGGAAACAAAAGGGGCAAACAGCGAGTTTGATTTGCGCCTTAAAGAAATGCTGAAAATTAAATGCGGCAAAGCGCATTTTGCTGCACTGCAAACGAGCATTGCATTTAACGACCAGCCGGTGACAAATTGGCGTGAATATAAGCGTACTTTGCCCGAAGCGGCGCATGAGTTTCCAAGTGCTGCGGTGGTTGTTGCAGAATGATTGGTGCATGAAATACTTAACGTGAGCGCGGGGAGGACAGCCAAACTTTTTATATCAAGATAATAAATTGACAAAAGGTGGCTACAAAGTAGCTATAATCCACACTTCTAATATAGGAGGTAAAGTTATGAAAACTAAAAATATGTATAAACAACTGAAAAAATCAAATTAAGCGGGGTGATGTTACTGTGCTCAAAGCCCGAGCAAGTGAGCAGAAAATGGCTGCTCGAAGCTCCCTTCTGAATTGAGGTTTTAGAATATATAAAGCTGGCAGCTTTATAGCCTTTGGATATATTAATGACGATAGATTATGAAGTTAAAAAGTTGCTCTATGGCTGTGCGGCAATGAGTGGGGTTCGGCTGATTACAGGTTCCTTCCATGCTTTTTTTTTCTTGTCTATGGGCGTTAGCATAACACAGTTAGCTTTATTGCAAATTGTGTTTAGCGTAGCTATTTGTATTTTTGAAGTGCCTTGTGGGATTTTAGGAGATAAAATCGGCGTTAAACAAAATGTTATCTTATCATGTTTCTTTTTTTCGCTCTTCTTCTTTTTATGTATCTACGCGCCTAATCTTTCTGTCTTAATTCCGGCAGAAATTATTTATGCTTTAGGCTTTGCTTTATGTTCTGGCGCTGATAGCACATGGATTAAAGGCTTAATCGACGGCGGTGGTTACAAGGATAGTTTGATCTACCACCAAGTAAACGCCTATAAGCGGGAACTAACGGCATTCATGAATACGGTTGCTGGTGCGCTAGGTGTTCTTATTGTTTTGTGTATGGATAATTATCAGTCGGCATATTATTTTTGTTCTTTCGGATTTCTCGTACTTGTATTCTTGTTTAGTCGGGTGACGGGGATAGGTATTGCATCCGTTTCGGATAGTCAGCCAATAGACTCAGGTTCTTTGTTGCATGCAACAGAAGCTTTTGCTTATTTAGTTACCTCAAAAATCGGGTTATATTATATATTGATATGTGGTTTTATTGTTGCCGCATTGCAGCCAATATTTCATTTTTGGCAACCTTTTATTTTGGGACAAACAGGAGTATTAGACAATGCAACAGGAAAGACTAAAATTCTTATTCTTGGCCTGTGCTTTGTGTCTTATACTCTCGTAAAATACTTATTTAATCGCTTTGTAATTAAATATCTTATGCAAAAATACGCTCCTATGGCGATAACTTTGTACTCACTAGTCCTGAGTGCTGTTGTTATGCTTGCTCTGCTTCTCGTTGCAAACAGTTGGGCCCCCATTATTTTATTCACCGTATTTCACAGTTTTTTTTCTGTCCCCGTAACGCAGTTTGAAGCAGAATTTTTTAAACATATTCAACAAAAGAATGCAAATACGGTTTTATCCATTGTTAGTTTTCTTGCACGTATTTTTGGTATTTTAGCGCTTGTGCTGATTGGTTGGTTGGCGAACAATGTTTGTATAGAAGCAGCTTTTTGTTTCACCTTGCTTTGTATATGTTTAATTATCCCGCTTAATTTGGCCTGGCTTTATACTGATAAAAAGTTAATAAAAGACGAGAAGGTTTGAAAGTGAAGATACTGTTAAATAGGAACTTGCCTATGACTTACATAAAGACACAGGAAAAAATAGTGTGTGGGTCATCTTATATGGATTGAGTCGAAATTAATAGCTGTCCATCGTTTTTAGTAGAGATGCTTACCGATTTGAATGCGCCAAATGATTGTGCGGCTATTAGCCAGAAATATCGCGAACGAGCATATCAAGAAGCTTGTGATATTGATGTTTTGCTAAATAGTGGGCGCGTATTAGATTTTGCAAAAAACGCAAGCTTTTTTAGAGTGCGCGGAGGAAATCCTCGATAAAGCGTATGTCAATTTTACTATTGCTGGTATTAAATATTTAAAACTAGCTGGCCAAGACTATAGTGTGCAAGAATGTTTTGCAAGTAGCTAACTTTTGGCGAATTTAGAGCGTACAGCTCTGGTGAGTGAGAAGAGTGTATATGATCATGTGGTTTATAATTGAGAAAGAATTTGCGCAAAATTAATGATAATGCCTCCGAAGTAAAATTATTTTTTTAATTGCCAAGGAGCTTTAAAATCATGACGCTCATAGGCTCTTACACGCCGGATTTTGGGGTGTTTAAGAGTGAGAAGGCGCGCAAAAGCTTTATTTTGTACTGGAAACAAAAGGAACGAATAGCGAGTTTGATTTGTGCCTTAAAGAAATGCTGAAGATTAAATGCGGCAAGGCGCATTTTATCGCCCTTGAGACTGGTGTGGTGTTTGACGAGGCTCTGGTAATGAGTTGGCGCGATTCTAAGCGGGGGATGGTGGTAGAGAAAGTGGGGGGCTGTGGTAGGAGCGGGCGGCACGAATGACGCTGTCTTTAGTTGCGTACCGCCAAGCTAATTTTGTGCTTTGCGAAATTCGCCAAGGCTTTTGGACGTACCCCGTTTACCGCGTAATAAAATCTTATGAATATCATGCAGAAGGCGCGCAGAAATGGGTGATTGCGTGTCTAGCTTCCCAATGCCGTAATTAAGTACAGCCACATAATGAGATAGCTCTTCAATATCATCAGTCACACTGATACTTTTTCTTTATTTTCAAACAATAATAGGTCAGATGGTAACGATTATGTCCTTTCTATCTGAGAAAAGAGTAGCACCGCTTGCGTATATGCACGAGTAAAAGTCAATCAACATTGGTCTGAGGTAAAACCGCCAATTATTTCTAATACACCTAAGGATTTCATAGCTTGCTCTAACGGTTTATATAAAGCCGCCCTTTTAAAAGGTGAATTGGGTGGTAAATTTATTGGGATATAGGCTTTATGAATCTCTTGAACTAAGCTTTCTACTATGCAGGTCCTAAGGCGTGATTGCATATATGGTCGCATCTGTTGCTGCGTTTTGTAGACAGAGATCTTAAATTAGGAAAGGAGGGCTGCTCTTTTAATTACAAAGGAAGAATACGGCGCGTAAGTGCAGCAAAATGTATTTTGAGGAGCAGTAAAGGGGTGAGGCATTTGATGTCCAGCGGGTGACAGATTAATTGGAGTATAAGTGGGTATTGCTAGGGCGGAGTTTTTAGTTAAGAATTGTGCTCCGTACGCTATAAGCTCTCTGCATCCTTCATATAGGCGTTGAGATCATCGCCCAATGCAACGTAAAAGGGGCTATTTTGCCTTTAACGCTTGTTTAGCTGCTTCCATTATTGCCTCTGGCTCTATTAGCCATTACGGTTATAATTTCCTCGTCCAAAGAACAGGTCAATCGATTGCGTAATAGGGTATGTGTGCCTTTTTTGACCGTGTCTTTTTTAAAAGGCAGCTGTTACCTCGTGGCAGGGTTGGGTGTGTCTATATGATCAGCCTGCCAAAGAAATGGAAGCGTTATCGCGATAGCCACCAATAGTAGTCCAGCGATAAAGGCGGCAGCAAACTGCAATGATATAAAAGAACCAAGGACGCCGACCAAAAAGCTTCCGACCGGCATTCCAGCATAGCCGATCACCCGAAAAGCAGAATTAGCTCGCCCGAGAAGTTGTTTTGGTGTGAGGCGCTGCCTGAAGGCGGTAACACCAATAAACCATAAGCTTGCTCCAACGCCAGCGATAAAGGTGACGCCCCATACGACGACAGCACTTTTTGAAAAGGCTGGAACCAGCAGCAAGATAACCGTCCCTAAACCGTCAGTGAGAACAGCTAGGCGCACCGGTGCATAGCGTATATGTGGTGCAAATAGGGCACCTGCCATTGTACCAAGCGCGTAGGCTGCAAACATCACGCCATATTGGCTGCTATGTAGGCCCAGATACCGACTGTCGGTAACGAAGAAGATGAATGAGGTTAGGAATGCTCCAAATACCACCGATAGAAAGAATGTGAGTAATGTAAGGGAGGTAAGATGCCGATTTGAAAAAATGAAACGAAAGCCGGCAATGATATAACGGAAAGTGATGTTTTCTTTATCAGGTGTTGGCGATGTCGGAACAGCACGGCGAGCGGTAAAAATCAATGTGATAAAAAGCACGATTAAAAGGCCAAGAAATAGCAGTGTGCTATGCGCTAAAATGCTGCTTGTTATGACAGGGGCAAGAAAATAGGAGACCCCGAAATCTAAAAACAAGACAATAGAGTAGAAGGTCATCAATCGCTCTCCCTCCATGATAAGTGGTGGAATCGTCATTATATAAGCTTCGGCAGAAACGACGATGAATCCAGCAATGGTTGCATAGAAGAAAATTTGTTCGGCTGGAGCAATCTGTATCATGAGCAGTACGAACAGGACAATATGCAGTAGCATGAAGATGAAGAGAGCCGAGGTGGCAAGTTTTATTTTGTCGCAGCGATCAAGTAAAATGCCTGCAAGGATGCCGAAAATTGGCCACGCTAATGAAAAGAGACCTTGCGCCCAACTTACTCCGACTACGCCATATCCAGATTGTCTTGCTAATAGCGGGATGGCAGTGCGCAAAGCACCGCTGAGTAAGGCGAGCAGACTAACGGTTAGGCAAAAATAGCGTATGTTCTTGTTGGCAAAAAGCGTGAACATTCTGTTCTCCTTAACGTGAACATTCTTTTCTCCTTAAGATGCCACACAGGTTTCCGCTGTTCCATCAAGTACGGCGGTTGTATTCAGCATGTTTGCGACATAGCCGTCCAAGATATCCCTATCTGCCTGAGGTAGAAGAAAATACATAAGGTTGGAATACCATTGCCAACCACGCTGAGTCAGCTGGAGATCGTTATCACTTTCTGCGATGAGACCTGCACCTATGAGCTGTTGTAGGTTATTGTAAACGAAAGAGGGGAGTGCGGTCCAGTCAATTCTTTCTTTTTTGGCATAACCGTTATAAGGTAGCCTCATACACAAAGCCTTGGAGGCTTGTTGCTCCGCTGATACCCAATTGTAGTATACTTTGGATTTGCCTTTAAGTTGTATGTCGGTAATGTATCCGCTTCGACTGGGATTGGCTCGTGTGACGAGTGAGCCGAGAACCGACAGTGCTGACGCTCCGAATTCAACCACATAATCGTCATGATAACCATGCAAATATTTGTGATAGCGGAAATAATTAGCTGAACTCGTTTTAGCGAGCGTTAGAGGAGTGTCATTGGCAATTTTGATATAGGAATGCCCATTACACGGCGCATAGCCGCAGCTGCGCATAACGATGTCGCTAAATAAGCGAAGCATCTGTCGATGCTGTAGGCTGGATGGCTTTAGCCCTTTTTGTGCGTAAGACTTATGCAGTTGCGACGTGATAGCCAGATTGTTGATTGCATAGAGGTTGATGGTTTCAGGATGAAGCTCGCTGGCTTGCTTCAAATCGTATAATAGTTCTTCGGCTTGCTGGCTGTGCATGCCAATAGTAGGTCGAAACCGACATGTCCAATTATCTCTTGTGACCAAGCCACGGTATTGTTGATTTGTTCACGTGTTGAGGTGAGGTTAAACAATGATCGGAAACGCTCAATGAAACTCTGTATACCGAAGCTGATCCGGTTAACGCCGATCTCACGGGCAGCATAAAGTTTATCACGTGTGACGCTCTTCGGTTCGCTTTCCGGTGTAAACTCGGTTAAGGAAGAGAGCTCAAATTCGGCATGCAATACTTTTCCGATGTGTCGGATATTATCTGCGGACAAAAGCGACGGTGTGCCGCCCCCTATATAGATGCTGCGGATGAACCCTCTAAGCAAGCGAATGAAATTTCCTTTGTTTCTGATCTATGTGGTAAATGCTGACATATAAGATTCGATTTGCTTAACGTGCTTGTAGGCCCCTTTCTGAAAGGGACAGAAGGAACAGATGGTTTCGCAAAAGGGAATATGCAAATAAAGAGAAATGGTACGCGCTTGTGGAATCTGCTTACTTTGCGCTAGTTTATTAAAGTCTATGTAATCGTAAAATTCATTTAAAATAGTGCGAAATAACGGATATGTGAAGTCGTAAATCGGCTTGAGTTGATCGAACTTCACAAAAGGATGATCCACGAGTTGCATAGCTTACCTCCCCCAATTTCTTAACTTGCACTATATTATTGACGGGCGACTGGTGATCCAATCACCCGAGTGTATTACCAAAGATTTTCACGGAACATAATGAATCCTCCTTTTGTAGAAGTTATATGTATTATACATATAACTTACTATATGAACAGGCTAGCTTGTTTAAGAGGCAATCTAAAGATAAAAATATAAAAGAACTTTCTCTTGCAGCCTTATGGTCTGATATTGTAATTGGTATCCTGTTTTACGTGGTCGGGCTATGAATGCCTAGGGCGAGAAAAAGCAGGGTATTTTAATGGACGTGCGGGGCATCATTGTTATGTTGCTGCGACTTGGAATTTGCGTCTGATTATGAAATATCATTAGCGCAAAAAGATGGTTTTAAAGGTGGAGATATATTTTTTAATATCCCTGTAAAACTTCGAGAAGAGATAGAATTATCTATTAGAAAACATATAAATGTCCAGTGTGATAATATTATCGAATTACATGACATCATCGCTCTTGCCCGCCATTTTGACATATTGCCTAAAATCTCATTGAGATTGTGCTATGTACTGGCAAACGGGGATAGATCGCGTTTTGGTATGACTGCGGCGGAGTTACTTGCCGCATTATCTTTGCTAGAATCCAATAGGATTAGGCTTAATGGGGTGCCTTTGCATGTGGGCTCTCATTTGAATTCGACTGAGTTAATAGTATCCACCTTAACTAAGGCTGGAAAGGATATTTACGCATTGAAGGATCAAAAAAGTTTTATCAGTCTAGGGGGGGATATCCGACTTCCACAGCGTTCTGCGATGCCGTGACGGTCAATGACGAATACCCTCGTAAAATTTATGAGGCATTATCACAATTGGGTTGTGATTTATATAAGCTTACGGTAATTATTGAACCTAGGCGTATTATATCTGAAGATTATGGTTATTTATTTTCAAATATTAGCTCTATAAAAGAGCAGAATGGTACGAACTTAATTACAATCTGGGCTCTGGGGATGTGTACTCAATCTACACAGTATCACTAGATCATAAGTCAAAGTATGTGAAAGCAACTGATACAAAAAAGATTTTACGATGGTGGAAGATCGACGATGAAAGACGTTAGTTCAAAGGAACTTGATATTATTGTGTTCTCATATCCTGATTTTTTGGCTTTTTAGATATAAATAACAAACCTCCTAGTGGGCTGGAGACTATCAAATGTTGGATCCCGCATGGCGCAATTAGCAAAAAATCCTATCTATTGGATTTGGTATGCTCTACTGTATTTTCAGCCCTAAATATTGTGTGCGAAGTGCAATGTCAAGCGGTGGGAATTGATATAAGTGCAGAGTTTATAAGTATTCGCTCAGAACAAGGTTGATAGCTCTATTATGCAGGGGATGGTTAAGTTTCATGTCGGAAATGCTAAGCGTATGTCTTGTCCTGAAAATACATTTACGCATATTACGGCGGGGTGAGTGTTTGTAAGCACTAGCTGTAAAGGCTACTCACTATCCTAGGGTGTTTACTTCTATGTGGATAACAATAGAGTTACAAAACTTGCTTCATATTAAAAGAAAAGTTTCTTTTCTTTTAATTAAGCATTACTACAACCAAAAGGAAATTAAATATCTCACCTTTATTATTCTCGCCAATGTTTGCTTATATATGATTATTTGAATCGGAATTAGGTTACGTACAATATGGTATTTCTCGCTGTTTTATATAAGAAGAAGGTTCGCACCGATGTATCGCGTGCAATATCAACTTTTTCACTATGGTGATAGGATAGCTTGTTGAGCGTAAAGTTCTTTTACCTTGATAGATCTTATAGTATTCTTCAAAAATATCAGTTGATAATTTTTTTTCGTGTCGTTTATGCAGGGGCTGATACTATAAGAATAGAACTTGATTGTTTGTAAAGTTGGTATGTTATGGCTGTAAAAAATGGTAAACAAACGAAAAGTAAAAATTTTAAACCTGTCTCTCGTTTTCTCAAAAGTTTACGTGGTGTGCGCAATTGGGAACAAGTTTCACAATGGCTTGCTTTCCGTAAGGTAGAGGATATTGAATGTATTACGCCTGATCAAGCAGGGGTACCACGGGGCAAGATGATGCTTTCTAAAAAATTTACATCGGAAACATCATTGGCATTGCCTTCAGCAGTTTTTATGGCAACAATTTCAGGGGATTATCCTGAAGATGGTCATGGTTTTGAATATCCTAAAGCAGATGGTGATTTACGCCTTGAGCCTGATCTTTCTACGTTAAGCATTGTTCCATGGGAAGATGCTCCCACAGCACAGGTGATTTGTGATCTTGTGTATCAAAATGGTCAGGTTGTGGATTACACACCACGCAATGTTTTACGAACGGTAGTTCATTTTTACACAAAAATGGGTTTAAGCCCTGTTGTTTCACCAGAAATTGAATTTTATTTGGTACAAAAAAATCCCGATCCTGATTATCCGTTAGTTCCACCGGTTGGTCGTTCTGGGCGTTCAATTGGTGGTGGACAGGGGTATTCCATTGCCGGTGTGAATGAATTTGATGATTTGATTGATGATATTTATCATTTTTCAGAGGCACAAGGATTGGAAATTGATACCCTCATTCATGAAGAAGGAGCAGGTCAGTTTGAAATCAATTTACGTCATGGTGATCCTATTGAATTAGCGGATCAAGTTTTTATGTTTAAACGAACAATTCGTGAAGCTGCACTAAAACATAATATGTATGCAACTTTTATGGCAAAACCCATTCAAGGGCAGCCGGGTTCTGCTATGCATATTCACCAATCGGTTGTTGATAAGAAAACCGGTATGAATATTTTTACACAGGAAAATGGTGAAGAAAGTATCTGTTTTCGCCATTTTATTGGTGGATTGCAAAAACATATGCCAGGGGTACTTGTGATGCTTGCGCCTTATGTGAATTCTTATCGACGTCTTGTCCCTGATAATTCGGCTCCTGTTAATTTGAGATGGGGATATGATAATCGTACTACAGCTTTTCGAGTTCCCCGTTCTGCTCCTCAAGCGCGGCGTGTTGAGAATAGACTTCCTTCATCAGATGCGAATCCCTATTTAGCCCTTGCAGCTTCTCTAGCGTGTGGTCTTATTGGTTTGCAACAAAAAATTGAGCCGGATGAGCCAGCAACAAATAATGTAAACGCTGATAATATTGAGTTACCGCGTGGACTCATTGAGGCAGTCAATTTGTTTGAACAAGATACAGCGATACGTGCTATTTTAGGGGATGTGTTTGTCAGTACTTATGCTGCAATCAAACGACAAGAGTTTGAAACTTTCATGGAAGTAATTAGTCCGTGGGAGCGTGAATATCTTCTGCTGAATGTTTAAATTTTATGAAGATGATTGATTATAATTCAATTTCTCCAGGAATTTCTTGGTATGAAGATACTTTAAAAGAACGTCCCTCTTATCCTTCTTTTTGTGAAAACAGACAGTGTGATGTGGTCATTATTGGAGGCGGATTTACGGGTCTGTCGGCTGCTTATCATTTAGTCAAGGCTGGAGTAGATGTTGTTTTATTTGAAGCATCACGTTTTGGTGATGGTGCTTCAGGGCGCAATGGTGGACAGCTGGGAACAGGGCAACGGCAATGGGTAGAAACATTAGAAAAAAAGTATGGTTTTGAGCGAAGTAAGGCTCTGTTTGATTTAGCAGAAGAAGCTAAAAGAGATATTTTATCTTTATGCGCGATGCCTAATTGTTCGTGTGATTTGATAGGAGGACAGCTTTCTGTGACACATAAAAGGCGTGAGCTTCTCTCTTATCAACGGCATATTGAGGTGATGCAGCGTTATGGCTATCATGCGCTTACTTTTATGGATAGGGCAGAAACATCTAGGCGACTTGGATCGTCTTTTTATTGTGGTGGTATTTATGATGCGGATACCGGCCATATAAATCCCTTAAAATTGATTATTGGATTGGCAAAAAAAGCTAAAGATGTTGGTGCTAAGCTTTATGAGAAGTCACAAGTAACGACCGTAAGGCGCACGGGAGCCCATTGGAAAGTGATAACAGAAAAAGGCAGTGTAACAGCAGAGCATGTGCTACTTGCAACAAATGGGTATAAACTTGGTCTGGAGCGTTTTATTGAAAAAAATATTGTTTCTATTCGTTCTTATATTGGAGCAACGGACCCATTACCAAAGCACAGTTCAATTCTCGCAGGCGGGGAATCGGTTGATGATTCCCGTTTTATGGTTCGCTATTTTCGCAAAAGCGTTGATAATCGTCTCTTATTTGGTGGCGTAGAAAGTTATGATAATAAACATCCTTTAAATTTAGATGAACGTATAAAACGGCAAATTGCTGAAGTTTATCCTCAATTACACTCTATCAATTTAAGCCATTGTTGGGGAGCAACGGTTGCCATTACAGTTGAGCGCATGCCCTATGTTCGACAACTTTTTTCAAGGATGACTTATTGTGGTGGTTATTCAGGGCATGGCGTTATGCTGGCTCCTTTCATAGGAAAATTATACGCAGAATGGTTGACTGGAAAATATGAACGTTTTTCCTATTTCCAAGACTTGAAGATTTCATCTTTTCCGGGGGGAAGAGTTTTGCGTTATCCGCTTATATTTTTAGCAATGCGTTGGTTTTCTTTAATGGATCGTTTTTGATGGAAACATTGCTTGAAATGAAGCAAATTAATGGCTTCTTTAGTATCTGTTTGCTTTAATGAGCGAAGCTTTTATAAGTGATATGGGATTTCATAATCGAATAGAAAAATAAATAAGTTCATGGTGCATAAAATTATTCCAGTTTCTTCTTTTGATTGTATTGTTTTTGGTGGCAATGGTGATTTGGCGTCGCGCAAGCTTTTGCCGGCTTTGTATCATTGTCAGTGTGTTGGTCAATTCAGTGAGCCAACACGTATTATTGGGGCTTCCCGCACTCCCTTAAGTCATGAAGAATATCAAAATTTTGTCCGCACTTCTTTAGAAAAACATATCCATCCAAAAGATCTCAATTCAACAGAACTCAATCGTTTTCTTGCACGTTTAAGCTATGTTTCTGTTGATGCTTCCTCAAATCGAGGGTGGGAGGATTTAGCTCTCCTTCTGTCACGAGATTCAGCGAATATTCGAGCTTTTTATTTGGCTGTTAGTTCGTCACTTTTTGCTGATATTGCGATGAAGTTGGGAAAAAATGATTTGGTGACACCACAAACACGGATTATCATTGAAAAACCAATTGGTTGCGATGTAAAAACAGCTGTTTCACTTAATGATGCATTTGCAAGCGTCTTTAATGAAGAGCAGATCTTTCGTATTGATCATTATCTTGGGAAGGAAACTGTTCAAAATTTAATGGCATTGCGGTTTGTTAATACACTTTATGAACCGCTATGGAACTCCAACTATATTGATCATGTTCAAATAACCGTTGCTGAATCTTTAGGGTTAGAGGGGCGTACAGAATATTATGAAAGCACTGGTGCTCTACGGGATATGGTCCAAAACCATATGCTGCAATTACTTTGTTTGGTTGCGATGGAAATACCATTTACCAACAGTGCTAATGCTGTGCGCGATGAAAAACTTAAAATTTTACATTCTTTAACACCGCTTGATGTACATAATGTAGGACAGCATACTGTACGTGGGCAGTATCTTTCTGGTCTATCAAATGGTATATCTGTAGAGTCTTATTTCGATGATCTGGGAAGAGTGAGTAAGAGTGAAACATTTGTAGCGCTTAAGGTTAAGATTGATAACTGGCGTTGGGCTAATACGCCTTTTTATTTACGAACAGGTAAGCGCATGTTTACGCGAATGTCTGAAATTGTTGTGGTTTTTAAACCTATTCCTCATAATATTTTTAATGTGGATTTAGATGAAATTTTTTCTAATCGGCTTGTGATTCGTCTCCAACCTGATGAGGGTGTGAAACAATGGTTGATGATTAAGGATCCAAGTTACGGCGGTATGCGGTTTCGTCATATTCCATTAGATATGAGTTTTGCTTCCGCATTTTCTGAACGTAATCCTGATGCTTATGAACGTTTATTAATGGATGTTATTCGTGGAGATCAAACGCTGTTTATGCGTCGTGATGAAGTTGAGGCTGCTTGGCGTTGGATTGATCCAATCATTAAGGGATGGGAAGCAATAAAACAGCCTTTTCACAGTTATAGCGCTGGTTCGTGGGGGCCATCTGCTTCGACGATTCTCATGGAACGTGATGGGCGTATATGGAACAATTTAGTTTAGAGCAATAAGTATGTATAGAATGAATATTGACCGTTTAGATTTTGAAACCCCTCAGACTTTAGCCTTGGCATTAGCAGATCGAGTAGCCGCAGAACTTAGTGTATCTGTTCTTGAGCGTAAGAGAGCAGTTTTAGCGGTGTCTGGTGGAAAAACACCAGAATTGTTTTTTCATTATTTGTCAAAAGCGGATATTGATTGGCAAAATATCATTATCACTTTGGTCGATGAACGTTTCGTTCCTACACACGATGAACGTTCAAATGAGCATATGGTACGGTGTCATTTGTTACAAAATTTTGCCGAAAAAGCGCGTTTTGTAGGGCTTTATCATAAAGCGATTACTGCTGAACTTGCTGCTTTTTCAGCGGCGAGTCGTATTAATACTTTGCCTAAACCCTTTGATGTTGTTGTTTTAGGAATGGGGGGTGATGGACATACGGCTTCTTTTTTTCCTGATGCTGATCGTTTAAAGCAAGCGCTTGATCTGCGAACACAAGCACTTGTTTTGCCCCTTCATGCTAAGAGTGCTGTTGAGCCAAGACTCTCACTAACTTTGCCAGTTATTATGCAGTCTCGTTGTATTATTCTCCATATCGAAGGTTTTCAGAAACGCGATTGTTTTGAAAAAGCTTGTCAAGATGGATCTGAAATAGAAATGCCTATTCGGGCAGTTTTGCGTAATTCCCCTCATCTTGTGCAGGTTTATTGGTCGCCTGCAGATAATGAAATAAGTGAATTAGAATATGAGAGACAAGGTGAATAAAAACGTAATCTCTCTCAATGAATGAGGGGAAGCAACAATGAAAGAGGGAGGGGAATATGGCACTTTCCAAGACAATTGCCACAGTTACACGAAGGATTTATGAACGTTCTCGATCAACACGAGAAATTTACTTAGATCGTATTACGAAAGCACAAGTTCATCGCCCCAAACGAAGTTTTTTAGGATGTGCCAATCAGGCTCATGGTTTTGCTGCTTGTGGTGCAATAGATAAAGAGCGTTTGAAGGGAAATATCGTTGGGAATATTGGCATTATCACGGCATATAACGATTTACTTTCAGCTCATCAACCTTTTGAAAAATTTCCTCACTTAATTAAAGAGTCGGCCCGTATGGTTGGTGGTGTTGCACAGGTTGCAGGTGGTGTTCCCGCGATGTGCGATGGTGTTACGCAGGGAAATGCGGGGATGGAGCTTTCCCTTTTTTCGCGTGAAGTAATTGCAATGGCGACAGCTATAAGCTTATCACACGATGTCTTTGATGCAGCATTGTATCTTGGGGTGTGTGATAAAATTGTACCAGGTTTATTGATTGGTGCACTAACATTTGGTCATTTACCAGGAATTTTTATACCAGCTGGTCCTATGACAAGTGGTCAAGGTAATGATGAAAAAGCGAAGATACGTCAACTTTACGCGGAAAATAAAATAGATCGCCAAACACTTCTAGCATCAGAAGCACGTTCTTATCATGGACCAGGAACATGTACATTTTATGGAACCGCTAACTCTAATCAGGTGATACTGGAGATGATGGGGCTTCATATGCCGGGAGCTTCTTTTGTTAATGCGAATACACCGTTGCGTGATGCTTTAACAAAAGAAGCCACGAAACGTGTACTTGAAATGACAGATCTTGGTGATCATTATAGGCCACTTGGTATGATCATTGATGAGCGTTCTTTTGTAAATGCCATTGTAGGATTAAATGCAACAGGAGGTTCTACCAATCATACGATTCATTTGATTGCTATAGCTGCTGTTTGCGGTATTAAATTGACATGGCATGATATTGCAGAAATTTCATCCGCTGTGCCTCTTTTAGCGCGCATTTATCCTAATGGTTTAGCGGATATCAATCATTTTTATGCTGCTGGGGGGATGGGATTTATTATTCGCGAGCTTATCGAGGCAGGTTTAGTACATGAAGATGTTTCTACGGTTTTTGGTAAAGATCTCACTGCTTATGCAATTGAAGCAAAGCTTTCTGCTGATGGTCATGTGGTGCGTGAAGCGGCTCTCAAGGAAAGTGGTGATCATAAGGTGTTAGCAGGGTGGAGAAAGCCATTTCAGCCTGACGGTGGTCTTCGTGTTTTATCGGGAGATTTGGGAACAGCTATTATAAAAGT
Organism: Bartonella sp. MR168JLCBS; assembly: GCF_042194175.1. Taxonomy (NCBI): domain Bacteria; kingdom Pseudomonadati; phylum Pseudomonadota; class Alphaproteobacteria; order Hyphomicrobiales; family Bartonellaceae; genus Bartonella; species Bartonella sp. MR168JLCBS. Next base: position 41,176 of record NZ_JBHIMP010000002.1, read on the forward strand.
TTCCTCTGTTAAACCAGAGTATTGGCAGATTAAAGCACCAGTCTTTGTTTTTAATGATCAAGAGGAACTACAAAAATCTTTTAAATCTGGAGTGTTGTATGATAAAGATTTTATCGCTGTCATTCGCTATCAAGGACCAAAAGCCAATGGTATGCCAGAGCTTCATAAATTAACGACCATTTTAGGCGTTTTACAAGATCGCGGTCAAAAGGTAGCATTGATAACCGATGGGCGTATGTCAGGGGCGTCAGGAAAAATTCCTGCTGCCATTCATGTGACACCGGAAGCAATGGATAATGGCCCCATTGCACGTTTGCAGGATGGTGATATTGTTTTTCTTGATGCTCATGAGGGTAAACTAACTCTTTTGGAGGATTTAGCAAAATTTAACGCGCGAAAAATCATACCTCCTGATCTTTCAAAAAACGAACATGGTGTTGGACGCGAACTTTTTCATGTTTTTCGTCAATCCGTTAATCGTGCAGATCAAGGGGCATCTGTTTTTATGACATGAAAAATGCAAAAATAAACAAGCTTAATCATGTACAATAAAACCATATACAAGGAATTGTTACAATTCTTAGAATTTTGGTATAGGCAGATTGTGTGATCGCGCGGCGGCTTTGAGTGTATTAACCATAAGCATGGCAATTGTCATTGGTCCAACGCCTCCTGGAACAGGGGTAATCGCAGCAGCTTTTTCTTTTACGTTTTCAAAATCGACATCACCAACAAGACGTGTTTTCCCTACACCTTTTTCTGGTGCAGCAACGCGGTTAATACCAACATCAATAACAATTGCACCATTTTTTATCCAGTCTTTTTTAATCATTTGTGGGCGGCCTACAGCTGCGACTAAAATATCAGCGCTTCGACACACATCATCAAGGTCACGGGTACGACTATGGGCAATTGTCACAGTGGCATTGGCTGCTGTTAAAAGGGCAGCCATAGGTTTTCCAACAATATTAGAGCGTCCAACAACGACAGCATCAAGTCCAGATAAATCTTGCCCACAGTGTCGTTCAATCATCATCATGGCACCAGCTGGTGTGCAGGGAATAATCGCATCTTCAAGTGCATTTGCCGCGAGTTTTCCTACATTAATATAATGAAAACCATCAACATCTTTTTGGAAAGCAACGGCTTGTGTTATGCGATTTGTATTCATATGAGCAGGGAGAGGCAACTGTACCAAAATACCATGAATTTTTGGATCAGAATTTAATGTTGCAATAAGTTGAAGGAGTTCTTTTTCTTGCGTTTCTTTGGAAACGACATGTTTGATTGAAAGAAATCCACATTCTTCGGCTTTTTTATTTTTTGAGGTGACATATACTTGACTTGCGGGATCATCTCCAACGATAATAACAGCGATACTAGGTTGTATATTATAGTGGTGGCGGAGCTTTGTTGTTTCGGCCTTAACTTTCACAATAATCTCTTCAGCAAGTTTTTTTCCGTCGATAATATTATTCATTCAGAGATCCTTTCGGTAAGGCTGTTTGTTTTTTTGTAAAGCATTTTCTAATAATACGATAGACTTTTATAGCAATATTCATATGAGAACAGTAAGAATGGTTTTATAATGTTGTGGATTTATAGTTTTGAAGACTTTTAAATAATTGCTTTATAAAGAAGCAGCAACATTGCTGTTTGAATAAATTTTGGATAAAGAACAAAAATAATGAAGATACAAAGTGGATATAGTGAATTATAGGGTTATAAAAACTTTTTATGATCATTTAAGTTTGTTTTTAATCTGTTATAGGGGGATAAATATAGAGGGATATTGTGCGCATCAGAATAATAAAATTTTTGAGCGGAATTTTTATTACAATTATCTTTTTATTTGGAGTGGGGATTCTCGTTTTACCTTATCTTATCTCTACAGATGCGATTCGTATTCGTTTAGCGCAGGATTTGAGTGCATGGACCGGTTACAATGTGCAATTGCGTGATCCACCGCGGTTACATCTTTTTCCTTATCCTAAAGCATTTCTTTCTGGCGTTACTTTAACATCAAAAATGGATGATGTTGCGCCATTAATGGAAGCTGAATCAATAGAAGTTGATCTTTCTGTCGTCGATCTTCTTTGGGGACATGTTTCTTTTTCAGAGACGCGGATTATGCGTCCTCAATTTGTTATGGAAAAGCCTGTTAAAACAATAGCAGATTTTTTTGATCGGTTTTCTCGCTCACAAGGTGCATTAGGGTTGGCAATACGCAATACGCGTGAAATATTAAAACATAATCCTGAACATCCAGAGATAGAGCACCTTTTAAAACAACCTTTTGGGCGGATTGTCATTAAAAATGGTGTTCTTGTGTATCACGATAGTTTTTCGGGGATGGCAGAAAAAATAACAGGATTAAATGCGACTTTAGATTGTCCGGAATCGACTCAGGAAGTACGGTTACGTGCAGATGCGCGTTGGCGCGGAGAATTTACAAAGTTATCAATTGATGCTTCTCAAGCATTGCTGCTTCTTGCAGGAGGAAAAAGTCATATTAGGGCAAGTCTCAATTCTGTACGTGGGGGAATAACTTTTACAGGAAAGGCTCGGTTATCTGAATATTATATTTTTGACGGAAAAGTATCGATGCGTTCTCCGGGATGGAATCAGACATTGTCTTGGGTTGGTGGAAATCAGTTTTGGGGACATAAATTTAAAATACCCATTGTATGGGAATCTCATTTTTTAGCGCAGCCAATGCATATTCAAATGAACAATGTTACATTTACGATGGGGAAAGCCAATGCGCGAGGAGCTTTAAAACTCGATTTTCAAGATTATGTACCAAATGTTATGGGCTCGTTAGCCTTTGATAACCTAGATCTTAGCCTCTTGGGTTCAATGTTTTTTTCAGGTAAAAAGAAAAATTCCTTCTTTGATATGACAATTTTTGATCGTATTGGCGTGGATATACGACTTTCTGCGCCACAAGCTAAAATAGGAAATATTTCCCTCACAAATTTAGCTGCTGCAATACAAATAAGAAATGGGCATGGTATTTTTGATCTTGGACATGCGAATATTTTTGGTGGATCCGTGCAAAGTAATATTGAAGTTACGCCAGCTGGACAGAAAGTGCGTATAGGAGGAAATATTTCAGGTGCTTCTATTGATATGCAGGAGACTTTAGAAACCTTGGGATTGATTCCATTTATACAAAGCAAAACGAATTTTACTGCAACGATACGAACACTTGCTGATTCTTGGCGAGAAATTTTTACGCAAATGCAGGGTGAATTAACACTGAAGATGTCTTCTGGTCGGCTCTTAGGATATGATTTGAATGAATTACAAACAAGACTTTTAAATAAACAACAATTTCTTTTAATGACTAATGATACTTTTTCAACAACATTTGATCACTGGGATATTCAGACAAGCTTTTCAGAAGGTATGATGAAGGTGACAGAGTCATTAATGCGTACAGCAGACTTGAGCTTATCCATTCAAGGAACCGTTGCAACTGATATCGCGCAAGGGAAGCAGAATGAATTGATATTACAGGCACAACTACGCAAAAACTATAGATCAGAAACTTTATGTAAAGATGTCCAATGTCTCGCTAATAGCCTTGCATGGCCTTTTACATTTTCTCTACGCTCTAAAGGGCAAAACCATGGTAATTTTTGGGTTACAAAAGACATTGACGCAGATTGAGAATTGTTTTTTATCTATATAGCACTCCATCTTATAATAGTAATTCGTCTTTTTGCAACTTAAAATTGTCTTTTAATTTAAATCAGAGGTCCCACTCTATCGGAAGATTTTCTCATTTTAAATCCGTTCGTGGTGAAGCAGTAAAAATCGTTCTCTCCGTCATAAGTGTGGTTGATATAGATAAATGATTGAAGAGAGGAATAAAAATCCTTCTTATGGAATCTTTCAAATACAAGAAATTCATAATATTGATGCAAATCTTATAAAAGTTTCTAAAAAACATTAAATTTTTAAGGGGGATGTCGGCCAGTGCTTACTGAATCCCAGAAGAAATACCATAACCATCTTTGGTAATTGTATGCTTCCCATCTGCTCCAACAGAACCAATTCCCACTGTAATCAAAATAAAGGCTAAGAGGGTTGTAATCGTAATAATTGTAGCTTTTTTAGCAGACATATTTTTCCTCCACGGATGCATCAATGACTGAATGCAAAGATGAATGGTGCATTATTTAAACTTTTATGAAAGTAGAATCACTTAAGGATCTATAAGTTCCTATTATTATCTCATAAAGCTAAAAAAACTCTATATTTCTTTAATATATTATAGTTCTATAGATATAATTTTTTCTTTTTGCTATATATTTTTCTTTGTTTTTTCGATGACGATAGTGAGCATTGGCAAAATTTTTATGCGCATAAATTATAAACTTAAAAGATTATTTATACGACAGACATTGGCTTTGAATGAAGAAATAAAGATAGAGGGGGCACAAGCTTCTTATCTTGTGCACGTTCTGCGTATGAAAGAAGGAGCAGAAATTTTACTTTTTAATGGACAGGATGGTGAGTGGCTTGCTAAACTTATCATTGTTAAGAAAAAATTTGTTGTGGTTCAACTTATCCATCAAGAAAGATTACAAACGACGCATTCCAATCTTATTTATTGCTTTGCTCCACTCAAAAACGCTCGGTTGGATTATATGGTGCAGAAAGCTGTTGAAATGGGGGTATCGACTTTGCAGCCTGTTATAACGCATCATACGCAGGTTACGCGTATCAATATGGCGCGTATGGAAGCCAATGTTATTGAAGCTTCTGAACAGTGTGGCATTTTATCTCTCCCTGAATGCGTATCTGCTCTATCATTAGCAGAACTTTTAGTACGGTGGGATGAGACACAGCCTTTATTTTTTTGTGATGAAGAGCATAAATCGCATAATCCATTACCTTCTTTTAAAAAGCGTGACGTTACAACACCTGGTATTCTTATTGGACCAGAAGGTGGCTTTAGTGAAGAAGAGCGGAGCTTTTTAAAAAAACATCCTTTTGTAGTTCCAATATCATTAGGTCCGCGTATTTTACGCGCTGACACTGCCGCTGTTGCTGCTTTGGCTCTTCTTAATGCTACCGTGGGGGATTGGGCAATGGATTGAGAAATCTGTAAAATCATTCTAAACAGTTCATTTAAGATGATGATACCAATGATAGGATACGATAAGTTATGGCGCTTGATATAACTGATGAAAGTGAAATTTATAACTTAGATTCCTTGGTTAGCTATTTCCAAGGGGGGTATAAAGCAGAAGATGATTGGCGTATCGGTACAGAACATGAAAAGTTTCCGTTTTATAAAGATGGTTTTCACCCTGTTCCTTATGAAGGAGAGAGGGGAATCCAAGCGCTTTTAGAGAGGATGCAAAGCGCCTTAGGATGGAAACCTATTTTAGATGAAGAGAATATTATTGGGCTTGTAGGATCAGTTGATCAGGGAGCCATTTCTTTGGAACCTGGAGGACAATTTGAATTATCTGGTGCACCATTAAAATCAGTAGGCCATACATATCACGAGTTGATGGAGCATTTAACTCTTCTCAAAAAAATTGCAGAACCATTGGGTATAGGTTTTCTAGGTCTTGGAGCTAGTCCAAAGTGGACTTTAGCTGAAACGCCGCGAATGCCTAAATCACGTTATCAGATTATGACTGATTATATGCCTAAAGTGGGGCATAATGGTCTTAATATGATGTATCGCACATCAACAGTTCAGGTTAATCTTGATTTTTCATCTGAAAGTGATATGCGGCGAAAAATGCAAGTATCTATGAAGTTACAGTCCATTGCAACAGCATTATTTGCAAGTTCACCTTTTACAGAAGGACGCCCAAATGGCTTTTTGTCGTGGCGTTCTGAAATTTGGCGTAATACGGATAATCAGAGGACAGGCGTTCTTCCCTTTATATTTTCTGAGCGTTTTGGTTTTGCTGATTATGTTGAATGGGCTCTTGATGTTCCAATGTATTTTGTTGTGCGTGATGGTCGTTATTATGATTGTACACATATAACATTTCGTCAGTTTATGAATGGAGCATTAAAAGGACAAGTTGCAAATTCAATTCCAAACATGGGAGATTGGATTAATCACTTATCAACGTTATTTCCTGAAGTCCGCTTAAAAAGATTTTTAGAAATGAGAGGAGCTGATTGCGGTTCTTGGAAGCGCATTTGTGCGTTGTCGGCTTTTTGGGTCGGGCTTCTTTATGATAGGGAAGCACTTAATGAGGCAGAAGCTTTGACAAAAGATTGGTGTTTTGAAGAAGTTTTAGATGTGCGCCAACGCGTTCCTAAAGAAGGGTTAAAAACTCCTTTTCGTCAAACTATTCTTTTAGAGTTAGCACGACAAGCTCTTGCTATTGCCCGCAAAGGCTTAAAAAATCGCAAACAGTATGATACGAATGGTTTTGATGAAACAAATTTTCTTAATCCTTTAGAAGAGGTTGTTGCAATGGGACAAACAGATGCTGAAAAATTTTTGTCTTATTACTATTCTATTTGGAATGAATCTGTAGAACCTTTATTTTTAGAATGTGCCTATTAAATTTGAAGAAAAGAGACTTCCTACTTTTTAAAAAATGCATATCACCGTGGTGGCTCATTCACTCATTTGCTCTAGAGAGCATATCCTGCCTTTCTTTTAACATTTCTCATAAAGGGTACAATACAAAAATCTCTTGGGCAGTGTGATTTTTATACCCAATAATATCACGATATTTCCGTAATCTTAATGTTGTACCTTTGTGCTAAAGATAGCTCATAAAAGATATACTTAAGCTTATTATCAAACATTTTTTATTCACATAGCTCATCCCACTTATGAATAGGTCTGAAAATAATATTTTTCACTTTTAAAAGGGATAAAAAATATAATTTGCGTTTAATAGTCCGTTATTATAATTCAATGTACGATGCTTATATGAAAGAGCATTTTATTATACAAAAATTACGATATCAATCGTTCAGTAAGCTAAAAAGACAGTAGAAAAAATGCCGATAGATCTGTGTATGTATAACTCAAATTTATTTTTATATAAAAAAGAAATATATTATGTAAAGAGATAGAAATAGAGATTATAATATATAGAATTAAGGTGTTAATTACATCATTAAATATTAATAAATTGAATTTTTATGCATGAGAAAAACAGCATTTGAGATATTTTTCTTTACAGTTATTATTCTCACTCCATGTATTTGATTATATTATATCAATATGTGTTATTCTGTTGTTACAAGAGTAAAGTATGGAATAAAAATAAAAAATTTCAGTTTTTGCAGAGACGGGCAACAAAAACTTTTTTGTTAGCTAAACATATCTAGTGCGCTTTTAAATTTTTCTTCTTCCATTTTTTAGTAGCTAGATCTCAAGGGGATTCTTATACCTTTTTGTACCATTATACGATATAGTTATACAGTCAGCATGAAGGCAATAGATGTATTTCTAAAACGGGTAGGAAAATTACAGGGTATCATTTTCTCTATACAGATAATTTATTCTTTTGCTATTTCCTTTTTGTAGCGATATTCTGAATTTCTATAGTTGTTATTTTAGGTATGACTGATAAAGTTCGTTGTACGGATTCAGATCATTCACTTTAGTATATCCAAGTGATATTAATACAGCAAACAAAATGATCAATAGAGAAGATAAAACAATAAATGTTACGGTACGTTTCATGAGTGATTTAACTCCTTATCTTCGATAAATAGGCCGGTATTGAATAGGGGCTATTACGACGGTTGATATCATTTAATTTGGTTATATCAATGGTATATGTGATATTTTTGTTGGTATTGTGTTTCAAATTATATTGAATGATATGTAGATTACGAGTGGCGTTGCATTTCCCATAAAAGGGTATTGTATGGCATAGCTACACCCGACAAAGTACTCATATACTAACAAAAGCATAAAAGACAATCAGTATTTTAAAGGTATGGAAAAGGCTTTTTCGTAACATATAAACTAATATATCTAGAATTTATGTAACACGATACGTATTTATTGTAAATAAATATTTTATAATTTTATATTTTTTAAATATATTATGTGTAAATATTGTTTATATGCTTATTACTTGATTATTTTTTATTATGTATTTTAAAGATATATTGTGGAATTTATTAAACAATTGCGTTATTTATTATCTATAACATTAATAATATTTATAAACGCTCTCATCATGCGTATTTTTAGCTTTATAACGTATCAGTTTTTTACTAAATGATTTTTGTAGATTTTGTTTATAAGGGGCTCTAATTTGAACAACTTTAATAGGCACCGCGCTCTTTATAACCAACGCGTTCATTTGCATTGTGATTATGAAAACTTGCTTTTTTCACGCATGCTCTATAGCTATTATATTTTTATAGTCATGGCACCATTTTTCATTTTCATAAGATAAATGATAAAGATGATAATGCGCTTTATTGCCTTTTATAAAAACATCTAAAGAGAGACTGATAATTATAGAGGTCAGCAAACTCCCTTTTAATAGACTTTTGTCATTTTTGTCAGTTTTCTGTCAGTAAATTGAACCGACAAAATAGATCATTTTAGTGAGTGATTAAATCTTATGAAAAGCATGTGATTCTTTAAAGCCATTTCAAAAGATAGGTTCTAGTCATAAAAAATGCTATTAAGACCATTATGGTTATTAGTTTTGAGATTTTTGAAGATTTTTAGGATTTTAGACACCTTCAAAATCTATAAGTAAAATGAATACATAAAGCTCTTTTTCAACAGAGTTTTTCAAAACAATAAAGCTATCATTTTAGATTACGATATAATCTTTTAAAAGCAATCCAAATAACAGTGTTTAGAAGTGCAAAGCTTCTTTTTTAGAATAACGCATGATAAGCTATCCTTTTAAGATTGTAGGTAATAAACTTAATAAGATGATTAAAGTTATAGACTGCCGTTTTAAAGCAATACACAAGAGACCTTTATGAGGTGTGTTAACCTCATAAGTCTATTCGGTTTCTCACACTTCTAATTTTGGTAGTTTCTTAATAATTTTCATTGTTTCTAAATTTATAGTATGATCCTTTGAAACAACTCTAATGGATAAGCAGGGTTACTAATGGTTCCAAGAGCATAGCGATTGGCATCATTAACAATGCCACTCTTTTTATCTGTCTTTACACATTGACGCTCCATAACCCATTCAAGAGTGGGGTTGCCATTAACGATATACTCATAAGCTTCAAGAAGGATGTCTGTCATGATGATATTGCTGTTGTAAATAAAGTAGATTTATCCTTTTCCTTACTATTTTTAATTTTTGCGAATTTCATTTCTGTCACGTAATAAAACTTTTCGGGATTAGAGATGTCAGTCAGTTTTGGATTACCCTTTTTTAAAGGTCACAAGATAAGGCTCCACACTTTCATAATTCATGTGCAAGTGATCAAATTCACACTCTGTTGTCACAATATCCAGAAATCTTCAGCGCTTTTTACACAAGGGATACGAGGCAATTCTTTGCATAAATTTTTCATAAATTATGAGCATAGCGAGTACGGTAATCTTTTGAATGCAATAATCCGTAAGCATAATAGAATAGATCATCTTTAGTTATGGTCTCACTAGGATAAGCAGCTTAAAATGCGCTAATCCTTTATCAGTGATGGCATCACGCCTCTGTAAACCAGATGTTTTTCTTTCCTTTATTGAATTTGTAAACAAATGGGATTGTTTCTCATCATGATCAGTTATAGAAGATTCAACATTTTTATAAAGATACCGTGGAAAGCATTGGCCTGTATCTATTGCATCTAGATTAGGTAAATTCTTAGCTATCAACACAGAAAAACCGCTTCGTGCTCCTATGCTTGTAATTTCTATGACTCTATTTTCTACTGCTTGCCCCATAGGGAATACATGTGGTATCTGATAAACTCCGTCATTGAAGATACGATTATAATAAAGCCATAGTCGTGTAAAAGAACGATACGAACTTTGCATGAGGCATGTCTTTTCAAATTCAAAAACCCTTCCTCTTATTAGTTCTTGCTTAACATTATAACTACAACTTTATATCTAAAGTGATAAAATTATCTACGGCACGTACACGTGTTGTTCGATCAGCATATAGATATGTATCGTTAAAACGTTTTACTGCGCTATTATAAAAAGCAATCATATTATTTATATTTTCTGCCCAAGCTCCGTCCTCCAATGTTGCGACAGCTCTTGCATTAAGACGTTTCATAAGAGGTATTTCTACACCTTTCTTATACATTTTTTATCCACACGCCAGCTCTGCTTGTGACGTGCAAGAAAATGATTTTGATTGATTCAAGATAAACAGGTTTGAAATGAGAGAATCTTACGTTATTCGGGACTCTCATTTAATATGCAAAATAGTAAATTATTTATTATAAATCAATGTATTGTCGTTCAATAGGCATTGTGGCTTTTAAAGTCTTTTTTATGACTATAAAAAAAATTCGAAAAATAAAAAAGCGTTCATTGAAAGCAAAGAAAGAATCTATGAAAGGTATTTTCTAGAAAAATCATGAATGTTCGATTGTTAATTCATCCTTTCTTGAAAAGCTCGCTTCAGTTCAAATAGCAAAAGAGAGAGGTAAGGATATTGATAGGATAAGATATGCTGGAATTGTTCGGTATTAAGATGCAATGAATGTTGTTTATATTTCTCTTTTTTAACTATTTTATGAGAGCATAAATTTAAAGAATAGGAACATAATTTTATTTATTTTCTTTAAACAGTTATTAGTAGATAAAAAATTCTCTTTTAATCTATAAATTAAAAAAATAATGATTTTGTAAAAGCCTGGTAAGCTTTATGTTAATTTTAAATATCATGCATTGATTTTGAATTATGCAGATTATTGACGTCAATCATAACAATAGTAAGTGAGCATAGACAATGACATTTAATTTTTTCGTCAATTTATTTCTATTTGTTATTTTTTTATTGTTTGTTTCTCAAAGTAAGAGAATGCAATGGAGTCTTTCACTACGTGTTATGCTAGGGCTTATCCTTGGCTTGATTTTTGGAAGTGTTTTGCAGTTTATTTATGGAGAGGGTGAAAGCACTTTATTGAAATCCGTTGAATGGTTTAACATTGTTGGTGAGGGCTATATCTTATTGTTGCAAATGATTGTTATGCCACTGGTTTTTATCTCTATTGTTTCAGCAGTTGCTCATTTACATTCTGTTTATGCTGTTGGAAAGATGAGTATAATAACAATTTCAATATTGCTTTTTACAACGGCTCTTTCAGCATTGGTTGGTGTTCTTGTGATTAATTTTTTTGGATTAACAGCCGATGGTTTAGTGCATGAAGGGCAAAATGTTTCTGCTATTCTTGAAGGTCATATTTCTAAACTTGGAGATATGAATATACCAAAGATGATTTTGTCTATGATTCCTAAAAATCCATTTGCTGAGTTGAGTGGAGCTAAACGTACGTCAATTATCAGTGTTGTTATTTTTGCGTCATTTTTAGGTGCAGCGGTTCTTCTTTTAAAGAAAGATGAGCCAGAAAAAGGAGAAAAAGCGCTTTTATTTATTCAAGTGGGACAAGCTTGGATTATGCGGTTAGTCCGTATTGTGATTGCTTTGACGCCTTATGGTATTTTTGCACTTATGACGAAAGTAGGAGCAATATCGCGTATTGCAGATATTTTAAATTTACTGGTTTTTGTCATTGCCTCTTATGTCGGTATTATTTTAATTTTTGGAATTCATGGTGTATTGCTTGGTATTTCTGGGGTTAATCCCTTTCGTTTTTTCAAAAAGGTTTTACCTGTTTTAACATTTGCTTTTAGCAGTCGTTCAAGTGCTGCAAGTATTCCTTTGAATATTGAAGCGCAAACACAGTGGATAGGTGTACCACAACCCATTGCGAGTTTTGCAGCTTCTTTTGGGGCAACAATTGGACAAAATGGTTGTGCTGGTCTTTATCCAGCGATGCTTGCGACCATGATTGCACCATCTATGGGTATTAACCCTCTTGATCCTACTTGGATTGCTACGCTTATTGGGGTTGTGACATTGAGTTCTATTGGTGTTGCTGGTGTGGGGGGAGGCGCTATTTTCGCTGCATTGATTGTGTTACCAATTATGGGGCTTCCTGTTACTTTGGTTGCTGTACTTATCTCTATCGAACCGCTAATTGATATGGGACGGACCGCTCTAAACGTGAGCGATTCAATGATAGCTGGAACGATCACCAGTCAAATGTTACAGACAACAGATAAAAGTATTTTTAAAAAATGATTTTAGGTTATGTTTTTTGGGGTTGTAAAACATCTGTAAGAGATATTTGCGCTGAACCAGGTTGTAAGGGTTTTTGTTGATTGGGATGAGGAGCCCAACCAGAGAGCCAAATGAAAGAAAAATGTGCACGAATACGTCCATCAGGATCACTAAATCGTTGTGCATAGATTTCAGCTGCGCGGAGAAAAAAACGTTTGGATACAGGGCGTCGTGAACGATTGATGAGTGCATTTTGCATTCCCATAGCTTTAAGATCGTGCATAAGGTCAAACATTGTATTATAACGTATTGTGATATCTTCAACGTCTGCTACAGACAGGGCAAAGCCAACACGCTGTAAAAGAGCGCCTGCATCACGAATGTCGGCAAAAGGATAGATCCTAGGGCTTGCTCCACCATAAATTTCACTTTCAGCTTGCAGAAGGCTTTCGCGCAATTCTCTTAATGTACCAGCTCCTGCCATAACAGCAAGAAATAAGCCATCTGGTTTAAGGGTGTTTTTTATCTGGCTTAGAACACCAGGGGTATCATTGGTCAATTGTAATGAAAGAAGTGAAACAATAAGGTCACAGTAACTTTGAGGTAAATCAAGAAATTCCCGATGACGTAAATGAAATTTTTTATCATGGCTTTGATAAAGCGTATTGGTCTCAATACGTTCTATGGAACAAACTTTTCCAGATTTCATTAAAGCTTGCGCAGCAAGGTCTGTATGGCTGTGTAAATCGAGAGCTAATGTAAAGAGGCGATCAACAGTGCTAAGACGTTTATAGAGATCTTCTGCCATGTGAGAGAGTAAAAAGTCGTATCCTTTTTTTGCTTTTTGAAAGGCACGTTTTCGGAATTGTTCAATGCGGTTATGATCAAAAATTAAAGGATGCGACATATTGTGGAACACTTTCGATCTATGAAAGAATATATTTTGAAAAGGTTCATTATTTGTGCAAGCTCTGTCAAGTTTATAATATAAAAGAAAAATAAATTTATAGAAGGTAAGAATTTTTAAAGGAATTAAAATTATAAATTGAGGAAATACAAAGGAACTTTTGTTCTGAGGGAAACTTGTAAAAGCCTAAATTTATAATGTTGTATTTTCGAGAAGCGGCGTTAAGTAGTGGGGATATACTAAGTAAGTTCATTGAACGCTTGAAAACGGTGCTTTATCCACCAATTTGTCCTGGATGTAAGCAAAATGTTTCTACTTATGGCACGATTTGCTCCGAATGTTGGAAAGACCTTCAATTTATCACTAAACCTTATTGTCCTGTTATGGGGACTCCCTTTGTTTGTGATATGGGGGATGGTTTTCTCAGTGGTGAAGCGCTTCGTAATTCTCATCCTTTTTCACGTGTCCGTTCTGCTATTGTTCATAAAGGGCTTGCACGAGCTTTAGTAACGCGCTTAAAATATGGTGATCATATAGAATTGGCATCATTTATGGCCAACTGGATGATGTTTGCTGGACGCGAGGTTATTGATGATTGTGATGTTATTATTCCCATTCCATTGCATTTTCGTCGTTTTTGGGAGAGACGTTATAATCAATCTGCTGAGCTTGCGCGTTATATTGCAGCATCACAAAAAAAGCTTTTAAAACCGAGTTGGCTTGTTCGTTGTCGGCATACCCGTCCGCAGGTTAGTCTTTCTTCGAGAGAGAGAAAACTTAACGTAAAAAATGCTTTTAAGGTTTCGCATAAGGTTAAAAAATATCTCAAAGGATGTTCTGTTTTGCTGATTGATGATGTATTTACAACAGGTGCAACAGTTACAGCAGCAGCTGCTGCATTAAAATATGCAGGTGCGCGACAGGTCGATGTGCTAACATTTTCGCGTGTTCTCAAAGAAGATTCTATTTTTCCCTCCTCGTAAGAGGAATTTAAAGTGAATATTATTAAAAAATATTGGAGGATAATACTATGAAAGAGATAATAATTTATACACGCCCTAACTGCCCTTATTGCACAAAAGCACGTGATTTGCTTAATAAAAAAGGCGTAAAGTATACAGATATTGATGCTTCCACATCCCTTCGCCAAGAAATGGTACAGCGTGCAAATGGACGTAATACATTTCCACAAATTTTTATAGGTGATTATCACGTTGGCGGTTGTGATGATCTTTATGCTTTAGAGGCTGAGGGAAAGCTCAATTCTTTATTACAAGGCGTATAATATTTGTAAATTACATATCCTTAAGACCGTTTTGCGAGAAGGAGATAGTTAACGCTCATGTCTTTTGAGCGATTCCAGCTGTCGTTTAATGGGTTATAAGTAATCCCTATCTCATCAATGATAGTTAGGGCGTTTTTTGATAAGAAATTTTTAAGTTCTAGAGGTTTTAGGAATTTTTTATAATCATGTGTTCCTTTAGGAAGCCAACGTAGAATATATTCAGCGCCTACAATAGCAAGCCCCCATGATTTCCACGTGCGGTTGAGTGTTGAGATAAACATTAACCCTTGTGGTTTCAACATTTTTGCTGTAGCTGCTATGAAGAGATTAACATCAGCGACATGTTCAACAACTTCCATATTAAGGATGATATCAAATTTTTCTCCTTCATTGGCAAGAGCTTCTGCTGTCATCGTGCGGTAATCAATGGAAAGATCATTTTGAGCTGCATGGGTTTTTGCGACTTCAATATTTGTTTGTGCAGCATCAACGCCTACGACCATAGCGCCAAGACGTGCCATTGGTTCACATAACAAGCCTCCTCCACAGCCAATATCAAGAATTTTCAAATTATCAAAGGGCGTAAATGAACAAGGGTCACGATTAAACTCTAAACAGATTTTTTCTCTGATGTAAGCAAGGCGTGTTGGATTAAATTGGTGAAGAGGTCGAAATTTTCCTTGTGGATTCCACCATTCTGTAGCAATACGTGAAAAATGATCAATTTCACTTTGATCAATAGTTGTTTGTGTTTCATCTATCATGTTGCCTGCCTTTTATTTTTAATGATCAAGTCCAGTAGATTTTATACAAAGTCAAGAGAAATTAATATAATCATAATGAAACTTGCACAAATGATAGATATTCGCTATGTCGAGAAAATGGTTAGTTGATACAGCATCTAATTCTCATTACCGTTTGAGATAAAAGATGTAAAGGTAAGAGTGTTATTAATGGCGCGCATTGTCATGAAATTCGGTGGAACATCTGTAGCAAATATTGAATGTATTCATAATGTTGCACGGCATGTCAAAAGAGAGATTGATGCAGGCAATGAGGTTGCCGTTGTCGTATCTGCGATGGCTGGTAAAACCAATGAGCTTGTTCAGTGGACGTGTGATGCTTCCTCCAAGCATAGAGATGCTCGTGAATATGATGTTGTGGTTGCTTCTGGTGAACAGGTTACTTCAGGTTTGTTGGCTTTGACACTTCAAGAAATGGGTGTGAATGCACGTTCATGGCTTGGTTGGCAAATTCCTATTCATACAGACAATGCGCATGGACGTGCACGTATTACTGATATTGATGGATCTTTTTTAATCGAGTGTTTTCAGGAAGGTCAGGTTGCCGTTATTGCTGGTTTTCAAGGGTTAGCTCCAGATAACCGGATTTCTACCTTAGGGCGTGGGGGATCAGATACAAGTGCTGTTGCTATAGCCGCGGCTGTACAAGCTGATCGCTGTGATATTTATACGGATGTAGATGGTGTTTATACAACGGATCCACGTATAGAACCGAAAGCGCGTCGTTTACCAAAAGTAGCTTTTGAAGAAATGCTGGAAATGGCTTCTCTTGGTGCAAAGGTTTTACAGGTTCGTTCTGTTGAATTGGCAATGGTTCATAAGGTTCGTACCTTTGTGCGTTCAAGTTTTGAGGATCCTGATGCGTTAGGCATGGAGGATCCAATGAGTTCTTCTGGAACACTTATTTGCGATGAGGATGAAATCGTGGAACAACAAAATGTTACTGGTATTGCTTTTGCTAAGGATGAAGCGCAAATTTCCCTTCGTCGGCTTGCCGATCGTCCAGGGATTTCGGCAGCAATTTTTGGTCCCTTGGCTGAAGAGCGCATTAATGTTGATATGATTGTGCAAAATATTTCTGAAGATGGCTCAAAAACTGATATGACTTTTACTGTACCATCATCAGATGTAGAAAAAGCCGTTGCACTACTTGAGAAGAATCGCAAAGAAATTGGATTTGATGTTCTCCAATTTGAAAGTGATCTTGCCAAGGTATCTGTGATTGGTATTGGAATGCGTAGCCATGCAGGTGTTGCCGCTACAGCATTTAAGGCTTTGGCTGAAAAGGGTATTAACATTCAAGCAATTACGACCTCAGAAATTAAAATTTCTATTTTGATTGATAGTGCTTACACTGAACTTGCGGTTAGAACATTACATGCTGTTTATGCACTTGATAAGGGATGAGCATTTTTTAGTTTTAACAAAGTTTCAATAACATAAAGCTTTAATATATATTAATAATTTTTGTTAAGGACAATTTATATTTTTAACTTAAATAGAATATTTAATACAGCAAAACTCTCTCATTTTAAACTTGTTCATGATGAATTTAAAAATGGTTGCTTATACATGGCAAGAGAAAGATGTTTAGGTAAAAAATGTTTAAGAAGGGATATAAAATATGCCGTCTATAAACGTTTTAAAGCCTATAGAGAGGGATAGTGAAGTCTTCACAATAAGCTTTAATAGAATAAGGAACAATGGCACTGCGTTTATTCAAAGGATGCATGTGACATGAGGGACAGCCTTGTGAATACAGATTTAATATTATAAATCTTAGAGAAATTTGAGCTCATTGGATTAGTGACGGAATTATCAAAAATAGAATCGAAGATGTATTTCCTAGAGATATTTAGCTTGTCTCAAATGGTTGTTTATAGCTTTATGTGTATCTTGTAAATTTATTTTTTTCCGTATTATGAGGCAATAAAAATATATCTCTATAGACAATATTTATGTTGCGCTATAAGTTGTAGAATTACTATATCTTATGCGTTTACGGCTTATAGCTCTTCAGAAGCACTTTTCATAAAATCATGTAACGATAGATCAAAATTAAATGATAATGTTATAGTGTGCTGCTTTCATGATTTCATTACTTAAATTTTTTCTCATGTCTATTTATCTTTTTTTGAATTATGACTAAGATTTTCAGAGTTTTCGATACCTCTATATGTTCTTTAGGTTAACTTTCTTCCCTTAACTACTCTATTACAAGTATTTTCTTTGTCATACTGCCACTCACGCATGAAATACATTCTTTCGTTTGTGCCGTATATCGTGCTAGTTTCTTATCATATTTACATATTTTTCAAATGGTTGTTTTTGTAAGTAAAACTCTTCTTGTAAGAAATATAGCCATTTTTATTATTCTAATTTTGTTAAATATTTTTTCTCACAATTTGTTTTTATTCAGTATATGAATGTGAAACGTATTCTCTTGTTTTGTAATTACTTTTTAATAGCATAATGCATTCGAATGGGGATATCCATTTGAAGTGAATATAAGATATGTTATCAAAGTGCAGTAATTAATACACTTATTCCCAATAAAGATATTTTTATAAATATTATTTTACTCTTATTGTATTTAATGTGGCGTTGTATAATTCGAAAGTCTCGGAAATATTGTTTTTTAAATTATCTGTAAAGATTATTTTATGGTATCAAGAAATATAGAGCTAACTCTGTAAACAAAAAGAAAATAAATATCAACTAAGAGCGGGAAAAGGGGAGTGCAACGATATATATGCTTTATTTTTCCACTGATCGTATGTTTTAGAATAGTCTAAATGACTAGGGTTTTCTTTTTTCCCGAGAGTTAATTACGTAAACTAGAGCGCTCCCTATGGAAGAATGCTTCAAGTTTAATTCTTTCATGGAGGGAGACAAGTGATGTGTCTATGATAAAAAACGAGGATATTTTTTCTCTCCATTGTCAATCGAGTAGTGATTTTATGACGTTGTTATTCCCGATAAATCTTTTGTTTTTTGTTACCTGTATCAATATCTAATGTCAGCGCAGATGCACGTTTGATGATATATATATTGAGACGGATAAGGGGACTACGAGCAACTCCTGTTTTTGTATGCCAGATAGGAACAAGGGTGTTGCGTATACTTGTTGGGGGAACCTCTGAAATGGAGATAAAACCTAATTGGGGGAGAATATGAAGCCATAAAAGTGAAAACCAGTTTCCATTTTACAACTTCCTTTTAATTCTGCTTTACAACTTTCAAAGATATTGACAGAAATATCTTTGAAATAATGGATATTATATATTGATTCACGTTTTGTTTATTGCGTTATTTAAATCGTATATGCCTTTCACGTAAAACAAAACGCTATTATATTGCCAATTTACGCGCTTGTTTTAAATAAATATTTCTCCCCAAGCCCATTACGGCGCTTGTGGATGGCGTAACGTAAAATTTATTGGGGACCATCTCCTTTACTTAGATCAAAGGTGTCAGTTGGTCGTCATCATTTTATTTTTAGTTTTCGTGTTGAACAGCTCTTGTGTTGATATGAAGCATTCTTATTTCTTTCTTCAAATAATGTGACTCCATATTCCTCCTTGGCTGGTGACGTGTAAGGGAATAGTCTTGATTGATTGATCATGTACAGATTTGAAATGAGCAAATCTTACGATATTTGGAGTCCATTCAAGATTTATAATGATAAAGTATCATTATAAATCGAATATTTTTACCAAAAAATAATGTGCCTTTTAAGAAGATAAAAATTAAAGTTTTTTAGAATACCGGCAATAAAATCAGTAACGAGGAGGGTGGTTTATTGGGAAAAAATAAGCCATGGAATTACTTAACTGGTTACGGAATTTTGCTTATTCTTATCTGTTTTGTATAATTAAAGATAAGATATTGATTTATAATAATTAAATTCTTCTTTATAGTGAATAACTTCCCGACGAAAGGCAGCTTCTCTGAAACCACGAAGCCTTTTATATTGAAACAATTAAAATCATTCTTGTGTATATCACGATTGGAGTTAGTGTATGAATAAAAGATTATTGAAGAAAGGAATAAAAATATTTCTTATGAATCTTCTTAAGTGTCAAAGGTGTTGCGACATTAGAGACTAGTAAATAGTATGATGATATTAGTTTTCTCCTTCATAAGTGTAAAGATGAGGTGAGACAACGGATTTCACATTAAATATTGTCCGAATCCAACAAATGAGCAAAATCACTTTTTAAGAGTTTTGCATAAAAATGTATTTTCAGTTAGTTTGTTAGGAACTATGAGAAATTCCTTTATTGCGCTTAATATAAATAAATCCATATCCCAGACCGATAAGAGCAGATAAACCAGAGCCACAAAGGACCCCAATTTTTGCAGCATCAAGCAGAATAATATCTTTAAAAGCGAGCATTGAAACAAAGATAGACATTGTAAAGCCAATTCCTGCTAAAAAACCAATGAGTAAAACACCTGTCCATGTCATATGAGGGGGTAGGCGGCATAGCCCTGATTTTACGGCTATATAACTGGCTGTGATAATACCAAGAGGCTTACCAACGAAAAGACCAATGACAACACCCAAAACAATCAAGAATGATTTGTCAGAAGAAAGATCAAAGTTTGCAAAACTTACTCCTGCATTTGCGAAGGCAAAGACCGGCATGATACCGTATGCAACCCATGGATGCAACGCTTTTTGAACGCGTGTTACTGGAGCAATCATGGCCCGTTGTCCTTTGCGCATTTTTTTCAATGCGGTTGAAATATGATGCAGATCTGTTTTTGTATTTTTTTCTTGAAGAATTTGCATAGCGTTACTGAGCATGGTGAGTGGCGCCACAAGAGTACGGGTAGGAAGAACGGGAGTCATCATTCCTAAGATTACACCAGCAAGTGATGGGTGAACACCTGTTACCATTAAACCCCACCAGATGATTGCACCAGGTAAAATGTAAAGCCATGCTGATGCAAGTCCGATCCACTGAAAAAATAGCACCAAAGCAATACCTGCTCCTGCAATCATTAAACCGCTAGGATCAATGTTTGTTGAGTAGAAAAAAGCAATAATAAGAACAGCGATAATATCATCAATAATCGCTAATGATAGAAGAATAATATGAAGATTAGAAGGAATTTTTTTTCCAAGAAGAGCAAGAATACCTAGAGCAAAGGCAATATCTGTTGCTGTTGGCACAGCCCAACCGCGTATATGCCCCTCGTTAAAGTTGAAGATAAAGTAAATAATTGCGGGAACACAAACGCCTCCTATTGCGGCAACAATTGGTAAGATTGCTTGTCTAAAATCGGCAAGAGCACCTTCATGAATTTCGCGTCGAATTTCCATTCCTGCGACGAGAAAGAAAATAGTCATAAGAGCATCATTAACCCAGAAATGTAAATCCCATGAAAGAGTGAAATGACCCAAATTAAAGCCAAGAGGTGTATGCCAAAAAGATTCATAGAAAGCAGCATATTTAGAATTGGCAAAAATAAGTGCAGCAGCAGCAGCTAATAAAAGAACAATACCACTAAGAGCTTCAATATGGAGAAAACGCTCGATCGCAGAAAGCGCTTGATTGGTGACACGAGAAGCGCGATTAGGTAGGCGATTTGAAGATAAATCAGACATGAACAACTCCAAGCATCGACAATTTTAGATTCTATATTCTCTGTGTAAATGACTTTGTATGATACCTTCTGTATCATATAAAAGCAAAAAGAGGAATAAAGTTCTTAATTTATAGACAAAATCATCATATTTAAAGCACAAAATGTTTAAGGTGATGCTTCATTTTTAATAGTGAGATGTACTTTGTTTAAAGCCTTGGATAGATCATTTTGTAGAGCAGATTCGAGATCAACCATTGTGAGCGCTTTATTATCTTTTGCTTTAATTTTAACAATCAATGTTTGTGGATTTTTAGCAAATTCCCCTAAGGATTTTGAAATTTTTTCTGCTTCGTCATGATTTTTTAGAAGCATTTTTGGGGTCTGCGTCATCATTAGATAGAAATCGTCATAGAGCTCCTTTTTAAGATCATGTTGGTTGTCATTAAGATTTTGCGCAAGATAAGAAAAAAGCTTCTCAATGAAACCTGCATCCCTATATTGCACATCAATTTCATTGATGCCAAAGTCTTGAGAAGCAGCAATCATTACATTTTGCTGACCAGAAAAAAGCTTTTCATCAACATCAATAACCTTAGCTGATATGTTCCCAGATCCAACGTCTCTCATATTGAAAGACATTGCATCAAGAAGGAGCATACGTTTTTTTTCATCGTAAGAAATATCAATTTTTCCTGAAATGTCAAAGCGCTCAAAGTTCAGATTTTTGAAGAACTCTAAGTCTTTTTCATTCATTTTTTTAGGTAAAACAGAAAGGTTATTGAGAGAAAGAAAAAGCTTTTTGGGGATAGGTTGTTTCCACAAGGTTGGTTTAAATTGGAGTGATTCGAGTGTTGCTTTCAACTGCGGTATATCAACGGTGATATTATCAATTTTGGCATCCGCTGAGGTAATGGCGAGCAGTATGTTTAGAAGAAGACCATTTTGTGCTATTTTTTCAGCGATTTTATTATTCTCTTTTCTTGCATTAAGATAAGCTTTGATCAATTTTTCAGGAGTTTGTTCAAGCGGCTTCATTTTTAAACCAGATGTTTTAAACTGTCCGAGGAAGAAAGAACTGCTTTTTTCCGCTTCTTCTAAAACATCGACACTTACATTATTCAGAGAAATGGGGCCAGTGACGGTTTTACCTTGGTTGAGAGCATTGTTTTTTCCAAAAATGATAGAATAGGCATAGTTGATGTCGATATCATGGGCTTTTATTGTATCACTTTTAGCCATAAGCTGCATCTGTTTGGCACCATTTACTGCAACTGTTTTAAGATCCATATTTTTAATACTAACTGAACGGATATGGCCATTTTTAAAATCAGAAAGCTGGAAATTCTTGACTTCAACCGTTTCTATTCGGTTGTTTTTATTTTCTATAGAAAGTTGTATATTGGGAGCAATAATTGAGGAAAGCTCAATACGCATCATTGATTGTAAAAGCCGTGATGTTATCGTTCTATCTTTTTCTTTTAAGGATACACTCCGAAGAGAAATTTGGGGAATTTGCACATGAATATTATTATGCTTTAAATCAACATTATAAAATGTAAAAGTTCCGGGAATAAAGGAAAGGGGAGGACGGGCAGAAATGGCACCAATTCTAAGTGATGTACCAGCTGGAACAGGTAATGTCACATTCTTCAAATTGACTCTACCTAGAATGCTTACTTCAGATGTTCGGGCTTTTATGCCACGACGGGCTATTTCTTGTTTTACAAAACTGTCAAGATAGGGTTTTGCGATATAAAATCCACCAACAATTATAATTGCCAAAATAGCAACAAATCCAATAATGCAAGTGAGCCAATATCTGAGGTTACTTTGATACCCACTATTAAGATTGAGCATTCTTTCTTCTTTCATTTTTATCACTCTTTGAATTGAGAGTGAAGATAAATTCTTTTAAGCAACGACAAAGGTTTAAATATAGCGTGTATCAGTTTCAACAATTATCTACTCTCTATATTAGAGTTATTCTCATCTTTTTTGCAATAGAGCTTTATCAACTTTTATCAATTTTCTTTGAGTTTAGCTCTTTATAGAAAAGAACGCATAATAACGCATAATAAGGAGAGGTAAGTTTATGCGCATCATAATTTTTTATCATTTTAAAATTATCCTAAAATATTCCGATGTCTGTTTTTATCTTGCTGCTGTTTATAGGAATATTTAAAACATAAAAAATATGTTTTTGTGCATTATAATTTAATGGGGAGAGGTGAGTGTTATGACAGAAAATCAAATAATGGCTTTTTCGATCATTGGTCTCATGATGGTTGTTTTTATTTGGGATCGATTTCGTTATGATCTTGTTGCTATTTGTACGTTATTAATAGCTTGTGCTCTTGGTCTTGTCAGTCCGAAGGAAGCTTTTAGCGGTTTTAGTAATGATATTGTTATTATCGTGGGGAGTGTGTTTGTTGTCAGTACGGCCGTATCGCGTTCTGGTATAATGGAATTTATTATTCAACGGATATGGACAGACGTGAAATCTGTGCGTCTTCAATTAGCCTTTTTAGTTCTTTCTGTTGTTGTATTATCAATGTTTGTTAAAAATATTGGTGCTTTGGCTATTATGCTTCCGATAGCTTTTCAGTTTGCACGTCGTTCTCAGGTTTCTCCTTCTGTCTTTTTGATGCCCATGGCCTTTGGTTCTTTGTTGGGGGGGCTTATGACACAGATAGGAACATCTCCCAATGTTGTTATTTCAGCGATGCAAGAACGTTTAGCAGGAACACCTTTTACTATGTTTGATTTTACACCAGTTGGTGCGGTTATTGCGGCGGCTGGTGTTGTATATTTAGTCTTTTTTTATTGGCTTTTGCCTGTACGTGTGCGTTCAGGTGTATCATTTGATGATGCCATTGATATTCGTAATTATGTTGCAGAAGTGCGTATTCCAATAAATTCACCGATTATAGGGAAAAATATTGTTGATTTGGTTAAGCCATCAAGTGGTGACGTTATGGTGATTCAAATCATCAGAAACAAAGTATCTATTTCACCGTTACCAGATTTTGTTTTGTCTGAAAATGATATTATTTTGCTGGAAGGGTCGCATACAGGGTTAGATAGCGTGATGAACTCTGCTCGTTTAGAGTTTTCTAAGGGGCGAACTATTGCTGCAGGTGATAAGGACAGTGACATCGATATTATTGAAGCAGTCATCACCCATAATTCACCTCTTATTGGTATTAGTGCGAAAGAGTTTTCCCTATTTGATCACTATAATGTAAATTTGCTTGCATTAAGTCGTCAACATGAAAGGGTGCGGGGAAGACTTGATGATATTATTTTCCATCTTGGCGATGTGATTGTTTTGCAAGGACAGGATGCAGTTATTCCAAATTTATTAAGAGAATTGAAATGCCTGCCCCTAGCAAAACGAAATATTGTGTTTGGAAATTTACGACATGGTTTCATCTCTTTAGCTGTTTTATTTATAGCAATTATTTTTACAGCTTTTCATATTGTTCCCGTTGCGTTTTCTTTTTTTTCTGCTGCTGCTGCAATGGTTATCTTTCGCGTTTTGCCCGCGCGTGATCTGTATCAGGCATTAGATGGCCAAATATTAGTACTATTAGCGGCTCTTATTCCAGTAAGTGAAGCGTTAGAGAAAACAGGATGTACGGATCTCATTGGTCAATGGCTGAGCCAATTGGCAATATTTTTCCCGCCATCTGGTGCCTTAGCACTTATGTTGGTGACAGCTATGTTGGTCACGCCATTTTTGAATAATGCAGCAACAGTGATGATGGTAGCACCAATTGCGTCAAGTTTTGCTCATTCCCTACATTATAAGCCTGAAGCTTTTTTGATGGCTGTTGCAATTGGTGCGGGCTGTGAGTTTCTTACACCTATTGGACATCAAAGTAATATGCTCGTGATGGCACCAGGAGGATATCGTTTTAGTGATTATCCACGTTTGGGTGCTCCATTGGCGGTGTTGATCGTTATTATTGCTGTTCCAATGCTTATGTGGGTTTGGCCCTTACAATAGGATATTTTTAGAAAATTTAAGGATCAATTACAAAAGGTTGTTAATCGTATGAAGATAAGTTGAAGGGATACATTTTGTATAAAGAGCTTTAACTGCAGATTTGAAATTATACCACACTTTATCATGGCGCTTCGGTATTTTTTATACAGGTAAAATTTATCTATTTGGTTTTAGTAGGTATTCGTGAAAATTTACTTTTTGTTCAAGTTTTTAAAGAATTGGTTTTTCTATTGTAATTCTACAATCCAATATTATCAACGATTGTGTTGAAGACTTTAAAAGATTATCTCTCTATATAATGGGGAGCAAGTCCGCTTGAGATGATAGGCAATCATGATAGATATTAAAGCAGTGAATTTTTTATAAGACTCAAGACAATATATAAAAGCTATATAAAAGCTGTAATGTGAACAACAGGGCGGTTGCATCATTTTCGATTAAGAGTGTTGCAAAAATCTGATTGATTTGGCTACATGTTGATTTAAAATAAATAAACGAGCAATTTAAAGATTTTTAGTTAATTAGGACTACCATCTTTGTCCATTTATGCGTAAAAGCACAGGGAAAGTAACTTTTTTCAAGGTATGATATATGTCGTATGATAGTTTTATTGCTGAAGTGAATGCAGAATTTCGTCAGGAAAAGGCGCTTGCTTTTTGGAGGCGGTATGGTTTTTCAATTATTGGAGCAGCTATTCTTTTTATACTCATGATAGTTGCTTATCAAATTTACCATCATCAGCAAATAAAGAAAGCCGGTTATATTGGTGATGCATTTGTAAAAAGTCTTGATTTTGCGGATACACGTCATTTTGATAAAGCGATAAAGCAATTAGAAACTGTTAAAACCTCTCATTTTGGGGGGTATCCTTTTCTTGCTCGTTTACGTGAGGCTTCTTTACTCATGGAGAAGGGTGACATTATTAAGTCAGTGGAGATTTTTGATTCTGTTGCAGCGGATGAGAAAGCACCAGAGATTTTGCAGAAAGTTGCAAAAATTCGGGCGGCTTATATCCTAGTTGATACAGGGACATTAGCTGATGTTGAAAAGCGTATCAAAGATATGACAAGTGATACCGATCCTATGCATATGTCTGCAAGAGAGGCTTTAGGTTTAGCTGCTTATAAGGCGGATAAAATGGATGAGGCGGTTTATTATTTTAAGAAAATTTCTGAAAAAGGTGCTTTGGGTTCAAAAATAACAGATCGGGCTCGAATAATGCTTGAGCTGATACAAGCTGAGGGCAAGGCAAATAAGGAATAAATCGATGAGCCTTACCATTGCTATCGTTGGTCGTCCCAATGTTGGGAAGTCAACACTATTTAATCGTTTGGTTGGGCAAAAATTGGCTTTGGTTGATGATAAGCCTGGTGTAACACGTGATCGACGTATTCATGCGGCAAAACTTCAAGATCTACGTTTTGATGTGATTGATACGGCTGGGCTGGAAGAAGCAGGTGATCATACACTTGAGGGGCGTATGCGTTCTCATACAAAAGCTGCGATTGATGAAGCGGATCTTATTTTATTTGTATTTGATGCAAAGAGCGGGATAACACCAAGTGATTTAAATTTTGCTTCATTGGTTCGCAAATCAGGAAAGCCAATTGTGCTTGTTGCTAATAAGTCTGAGTCAAGAGCGGCAACAGGAGGAGAGTATGAGGCGTGGTCATTAGGTTTGGGGGAGCCGTGCCTAATATCGGCTGAACATGGTTTGGGACTTAGTGATCTGCGTGATGCAATTATAGATGCTGTGGGGTCAGAGCATGCTTTTGGCAACAACAAAGAAGAAGATATTACGATACAGCTTGCATCTGTTGGTGATGATGTAAACGATTTGGAAGAAGAAGAGCTTATTTACGATGAAAGTAAGCCCATTAGGATTGCAATTGCAGGGCGTCCCAATACAGGAAAATCCACTCTTATCAATAGTATGTTGAAACAAGAGCGCTTGTTAACAGGACCAGAAGCAGGACTTACGCGTGATTCTATTTCTGTAGATTGGGAATGGCGTGGTCGTCATATTAAACTTTTTGATACTGCAGGTTTACGTCGAAAATCGAAAATTCAAGAAAAATTAGAAAAACTATCTGTTGCAGATACTTTACGTGCTATTCGTTTTGCAGAAGTGGTGGTCATTGTTTTTGATGCAACGATACCTTTTGAAAAGCAAGATTTACAAATTGCTGATCTTGTGATTCGTGAAGGGCGTGTTCCAGTTATTGCTTTCAATAAGTGGGACCTTATTGAAAATAGTCAGACCACATTGATTGATTTGCATGAAAAATGTGCGCGATTTCTTCCTCAAGTTCGTGGTTTGAGAGCTGTTCCTTTATCAGGACAATATGGTCAAGGGATTGATAAACTGATGGAAAATGTCATGATGATGCACCGTGTATGGAATCGTCGCATTTCGACGGCTAAATTGAACCAATGGCTTGGAACTGTTGTTGCACATCATCCACCTCCTGCGGTTTCTGGACGTCGACTTAAGGTTAAATACATCACACAGGTTAAGACACGTCCTCCTGGATTTATGATTTCTTGCTCGCGCCCCAAAAGTATGCCACAGTCGTATTTGCGCTATCTTGTCAATGGGTTACGTGAAACATTTGATATGTCTGGTATACCCGTTCGCATATCATTACGAGCCTCTGATAATCCTTTTGCGACACGTTCCAAAAAGAAATGATAACTCTTTAATTTTTTTAAGTGATGAAATCTATACTTAAGAATCTTAAAAATAAGTTTTTTCAATGATCGTTCTTTTCATAAAAGAAAAAATTTTTATTTGCTAAAGTTTTAATTTTATTGATAATCATTTACCATGAGCGCTATTGAATAGAGTTCTCTCATCTTGATAAAGATCATTTATTTGCATGTTATGAGAAGAGTTTAATAGGGAGTATTTAAGAAAGAGTACATCATCCTCTTAATGGGTTATTTAAATGCAAGAATAGATGCAAATATGAGGGTAGGGAAATACAATTATGATGCTCGTTTGAAAAGAAGCATTAAATTATCGTTTTATAAAAATAAAGATTATGAATAAGCGCTTTTGCTTACGATAGTTTGTCTAAATAAAAAGCAAAAATATTTGCTGAATCTACCGATATTCAATTGTAAAGGGCGAAATTCAAAAAAGTGGATTAAAATTGTATAAAGTAGTATGGTGATTTTATTTAAATTTTATTGTGTTCTATTGGCTTGACCTATTTGAAATTTTAGATTTATCGTATTTAAAGGAACCTCTCTTAATACCCTCAAGCTCATTGAGTGATGGGTTCTGTGATGGCATATGTAAAATACTTTGCGAATAGGATCATATAAAAACCATTGATCATTTTCATAAAATAAAAAGTGCAAGTTTATTTGAATAAAAGGAACAAAACAACGCTCTCATACTGTTTTTAGCTTTCTATGTTCTCTTTCAAAACTAGAATTGATATAACATTGGGAGCTGGAAAATAAGATGGTATCAGTTTACACCTTTTGTTAAGCGTAAAAGTGGCTGTTCTATGAGTTTTATATCATTCACGGGAACTTTTCGTTATACATTCACGGGTGCTGTCGTGAAATCGGTTTAGGTGCTCAGAATATCTTTTTAAGAAAGATGTAAATTAAAAAATACGTTATTTATACAATAAAATTTATACGATAATTTGTGATAGATTTCTTTTAGTATCTTGACGAATAAATTCGGGAACAATATGATGCACACGGTTTTATGAAATGCATTCTTACTTTGCTTTTTAATTAAGGAGCCAATGATGGCGATGGGCGAGAAACCCGTTATAAGCCGTAAGGAGGCTGAAGAGGAAAAGCAAGGAGAGTGTCTTCATTCAGAGGATTTGGAATGTCGTAGTAGGAACTTAAGCGTAGCTTTAGTGCGCAAGCGGGCATTAAAGAAGCGGGAGCATAAGAATAAGCGAGAAAAATCACAAGGAGGGATGGCAAATGCAATTAAGCTTTCCAGTGAGTTTCTGGCGAGTGTTATAGTTGGTGTTATTTTAGGGTTAGGGTTTGATAAGTTAGCAGGTTCGTATCCTTGGGGATTGGTATTTTTTCTCTTCTTTGGATTTGCTGCTGGTGTAGTGAGCATTCTTCGGTCTGTGGGGTATGTTTCCTCCAGTCAATTAGGAAAAAAAGGCGTATTGCGCCAAGATAAACAAGATAAAGGGGCCAATGAGAGGTCCGATAAATGAGGTTGAAGTGACAACGCACGCTCCAGATCCTATTCATCAGTTTGAGGTTTCAAGGCTGATTAAGATTTCCATAGGAAATATGGATTTATCGTTTACAAATGTATCATTGTTTACAGTTCTCACGGTTGTTATAACTTCTATTTTTCTCTTCATTTCATCATCAAGTCGTGGATTGGTTCCAACGCGGATGCAGTCTCTTTCGGAAATGGCATATGAGTTTGTAGCATCGACTCTGCGGGAATCATCTGGTGTACAGGGAATGCAGTTTTTTCCTTTAGTTTTTTCTCTGTTTACTTTTATTTTGGTTGCTAACTTTATTGGTCTTTTTCCTTATTTTTATACGGTTACATCGCAGATCATGATCACGTTTTCGTTAGCAATGGTGGTAATTTTGACGGTGATTGGTTATGGCTTTTATAAGCATGGGGTCAGTTTTTTGAAACTGTTCGTTCCCAGTGGAGTTCCTGTTGTGGTTTTGCCTCTGGTGACAATGATTGAGGTTATTTCTTTTCTCTCCCGTCCAATTAGTCTTTCTCTTCGTCTTTTTGCGAATATGCTTGCTGGTCATATTACGCTCAAAGTGTTTTCTGGGTTTGTTGTTTCAATGATTGGGGTAGGACTCGTAGGTGTGGGTGGTTCGGTTTTACCGCTTATTATGACTGTAGCGATTACTGCTCTTGAGTTTTTGGTCGCATTTCTTCAGGCTTACGTCTTTACGGTTTTAACTTGTATGTATCTTAATGATGCAATTCATCCAGGACATTAATAGAACTGGCGGTTTTCCGTCGAATAATGCAATTTCGCTTTAAAGGAGAATAACATGGAAATGGTGCTTGCAGCAAAATATATTGGCGCTGGTCTTGCTTGCTTTGGTATGGCTGGAACAGCTTTAGGACTTGGTAATATTTTTGGTAGCTATCTTTCTGGTGCATTACGAAATCCATCAGCAGCGGATAGTCAGTTTGGACGTCTTGTCTTTGGTTTTGCTGTAACAGAAGCTTTGGGAATTTTTTCACTGCTCATTGCTTTACTACTTCTTTTTGGGGTTTAATCATCATCAAAAGGGTATATCTGTTCTTGCATGAGGAAAGATTTACCCTTTTAGCTCTTAACCAGAGAGATGTCAGTCAGTTATCATCGGTTATAGAGGGCTTTAATAAGCTATTTAAAGGATGAAAGAAGATGTTTGTTTCAAGCGCTTATGCACAGAACACTGAAACGTCGATAGAACATATTAAAAAGGTGGCAGAACATGCAAATCGCGTGTTTCCGCCTTTTGATTTTGTACATTTTGGTTCGCATTTTTTCTGGTTGGCGATTTCTTTCGGACTTTTTTATCTTTTTATCTCTCGTGTAATTGTACCACGTATTGGTGGTGTTATTGAAACGCGGCGAGATCGAATCGCATCTGATTTAGATCAGGCAATGCGCATGAAGCAGGAAGCAGACATTGTTGTTGAAACTTATGAGCGGAAATTAGCAGAAGCGCGTTTGAAAGCGCATGCTATAGCGCAGGTAGCTAGTGAAGAATTAAAAGAAAAAGCAGAGCTTGAACGGAAAGAAATTGAAGAGAGTTTAGAAAAAAAACTCGCAGATGCTGAAAAACAGATAGCAAAAATTCGGGATAAGGCGATGCAAAATATTGGTTCTATCGCTGAAGAAGTGGCTCTTGAAATTGTGAAAAAATTGATTGACGTTGATATCAGCAAAGAGGCTGTTCGTTCAGTTGTTAAAACTGCGGATTATTGAGGAAGACAAAAATGACTGATACTTTTTGGGCATTTGTTGGGTTAGTTCTTTTTTTAGCTCTTTTAGTCTATTTCCAAATTCCACAGAGGGTTATACACCATCTTGATGCGCGCGCGAAGCGTATCAAAGATGAGCTGGATGAGGCTCTGCGTCTTCGTGAAGAGGCACAGGAAATATTGGCTGAATATCAACGCAAACATGCAGAAGCAGAAAAAGATGCGCAAGAAATTATTGCAGCAGCAAAACATGAAGTTGAATCTGTTATTGCTGAGGCTCGTACAAAAGCAGAAGAATATGTAAAAAACCGCAATAAATTGGCAGAGCAAAAAATTGCTCAAGCAGAAGCGGATGCGATACGCATGGTTTCTTCATCGGCTATTGATTTGGCAATTTCTACAGCACGTATCCTTATTGCAAAGGAATTAGATTCTGACAAGGCAGACGAACTTATTAAAGAGTCTCTTGAGAAAGAATCATTTATCAAAATGAAAACATATCTTAATTAATGATATTTGAGAGATAAAAAATGTCCTCTTTGGTTGCATAATTTTCTCAAGATTCATTAATAAAAGTCATAAAAAAATTTATCTTCATTATTTTTATCAATTAATAGGACATTTTGATTCTAAATGACAAGTTTTGAAAAGTCCGCAACCGATTGTGTAATAATGTGAATACGTTTGAGAAGAGCAAAACGGTTAGCACGAACATCAGGTTTTTTATCATTCACCAATACCTTTTCGAAAAATATATCAATCAATTTTCCAAGTGGCGCTAGCACACTGAGTACAAATGATAAATTTGTCGCATTGATGGGAGCAAGAACCTGTTTTTCTACTTCACAAATTGCATGATAGAGCTGCTTTTCTTCTTTCTCGACAAAGAGCTCAGGATTAATTTCATTCACTATTGTTGTGCTTTTTTGAAATTCATTTTCAAGAATATTGGCAGTACGTTTTACAGAGGCTACAAAGTTCATTCCATCATGGGTATTGATAAAAGCGATAAGCGATTCGACACGACGTGCAACCAATAAAAAATCATCAGAATCTTTATTTAAAACGGCTTCAAGGGCATCGTAACGAGCACCTTCCTCTTTTAGATAGATTTTCAAACGGTCATGAAAAAAGAATAACAGGTCTGATAAAATATATTCTGTTTTTTCTGGAAGCAGATTCAGCAATTGTGAATTTTCTCTTTGAGAGATTTCATATTTATTTTTTTGTTGTAAGAAAAGATTCATTGCTAACTGAAACAGTGGCATAAGATTGATTTTCCAATCTCGCGAAAGTACAAGCCTAATAACTCCCAGTGCTGCTCGTCTTAACGCATAGGGATCTTTTGAGCCCGTTGGTTTTTCATTAATGAGCCAAAAGCCAACGAGCATGTCAATTTTGTCGGCGAGCATAACGGTTATAGCAAGCGGTTCTTGTGGAAGACGATCTGTTGGTCCTTGAGGTTTATAATGGTCCTCAATTGCTACAGCTACGCGAGGATCTTCCCCTTGAAGAAGGGCATATTTTTGCCCCATAACCCCTTGTAGTTCAGGAAACTCTCCGACAATTTCTGTTTGCAAATCAGCTTTTGCAAGGATTGCTGCACGTTTTGCTAAAAGAGGATCTGTCTGTATCAAAGGTGAAATTTCTTGTGCGAGTGTAGCAATGCGTTCTACTCTTGCACCTTGCGTACCTAATTTAGCATGAAAAGTTACATTCAAATGATCAAGTCGCGCCATTCTTTGATCGAGAGGTTTTTTTATATCAAGATCAAATTTTTTTATAGAAGATTCTAATTGTTGAATATCAGGCAAATCACGCTGATCGGTTTGCCAAAAATAAAGTGCATCAGAAAGACGGGCACGGACAACCTTACTATTTCCTTTTGAAATTTCTTTGCCTTCATCATTTGAAAGAATATTAGAAACGAGAATAAAATGATGAGAAAGTTTTACTTTTTCTCCTTGTTTACGGGTAACAAAACATTTTTGATTAGCTCGAATGGTCAAGCGAATAATTTCTGGAGGAATATCAAGGAATGATTGGTCAAAATCACCCATCAGGATAACAGGCCATTCAACAAGACCAGCAACTTCTTCTAGGAGGGGATTGTCTTGAACTAGTTCTAAACCGTTGGCAAAGCAGAGATTTTGGGCATCAGCTAAAATAATATTCTTTCGTCTTTCGGCATCCAGAATGACTTTATGGGTTTCAAGTTGAGTAACATAATCATCAAAGCGGCGCACTTGAAATGGCTTTCCATCACTTAAGAAACGATGACCATAAGTTAAATTATTGCTTTTAAGAGAACCAATTGTAAACGGAATAACATGTGTTTCACCAATTTCTGGTCCGAAGACGCAAAGAATGTTTTGTAAGGGTCGAATCCACTTCAGAGCACCACTTTGTGCTGAATCTTTTCCCCAACGCATAGATTTCGGCCACGGAAAGTTGCGGATAATATTCGGTAAAATATCGGCAATAATTTCTTCTGCAGCTCGACCTTTTTTAACAATTTTAGCAATATAAAAATGACCTTTTTTATCATCATGTCCAATATGTGCTTCAGAAATATCGTTTAATCCTGTTGCACGTAGAAAACCATCAATTACATGCTGTGGTGATTTTATACTAGGACCTCTTCGTTCTTCATGGATATCTTTTGAGCGTATGGAAAGTCCGCGTATGTCCAATGTTAGCCGACGAGGTGTCCAATATTCACGAGCAGCTTCATAGATCAATCCAGCATTCACAAGTTGATCTGTAACAGATTTTTTGAGATCAGCAGCAGCTTTTCGTTGCATACGTGCGGGGATTTCTTCACTGAAAAGTTCAAGAAGAAGATCAGACATTAGGCTTCTCCAGTATATATTTGTCCAGCTTCTGTGAGTAAGAAGGCTTCCCCACAACGGCGCGCGAGATCACGAACGCGAAGAATGTAATTTTGTCGTTCGGTTACAGAAATAACGCCACGTGCTTGCAAAAGATTAAAGATATGGCTCGCTTTAATACATTGATCATAGGCAGGAAAAACACAGCGATGTAATATATTTTCTTTATTTGGTTTTCCAGCATCAAGAAGTGCCCTGCATTCGCGTTCTGCATCGATAAAATGCTGATGTAGCAATTTTGTATCAGCAAATTCGAAGTTGTAATATGAGTATTCCTGTTCTGCCTGTAAAAAAATATCTCTATAACTTATTTTGTTTTCTCCCTCCAAACCATTAAAATTAAGGTCATAGACGTTATCAACCCCTTGGATATACATCGCTAGACGCTCAAGACCGTATGTAAGCTCCCCTGAAACTGGAGCACATTCAATGCCGCAAACTTGTTGAAAATAAGTAAATTGAGAGACTTCCATCCCATCGCACCAGCATTCCCATCCAAGCCCCCAAGCACCAAGGGTGGGACTTTCCCAATCATCTTCAACAAAGCGAATATCATGCATTTTTGTATCAAGCCCGATAGCTTGTAGCGACTTTATATAAAGTTCTTGTAGATTGAGCGGAGAGGGTTTGAGAAGCACTTGGAATTGATAATAGTGTTGTAAACGATTTGGATTCTTACCATATCGGCCATCTGTTGGACGTCTGGAGGGTTGGACATAAGCAACTTTCCAAGGGCGTGGACCTAGGGAGCGTAATGTTGTTGCTGGATGAAAAGTCCCAGCTCCGACTTCCATATCGTAAGGTTGCAAAATTGCACATCCATAGTGTGCCCAATAATTTTGCAAAGTTAAGATTAGTCCCTGAAAAGAACGTTTAGGGTTAAGATGTTCAGGCAGTTTCACGCTTTATACTCTTTATATTGGACTAAACAAAAAACCAAAGTAATTTTAGTTTCTCTGTTTATTATTTCATGTGGTTTATGGTTAAGCATCGTTTATTGCAAACCAAATTTCAACTTTTCTTGAATTTGTTCAGAATTTTCTGGTTTTCCGTCAATTGCGTGGTTCCATTGAAAGATTGCTTCACGTTTACGTCCAACTTTCCAATAGGCATCACCTAAATGATCATTCAGTGTTGGGTCCTCAGGTTGTAATCTGACAGCATTTTCTAATATTTGCACTGCTTTATTATATTCTTTTAGTTTATAATAAGCCCACCCTAAAGAATCGAGAATATGACTGTTGTGAGCTTGCAAAGCAGAAGCTTTTTGCAGCATACGGAGCGATTCTTCAAGCTTCTCACCACGTTCTACAAGGGAATAGGCTAAATAATTAAGAACCTGCGGTTGGTTTGGAAAAAATTCAAGCGATTTTCTCAAGTCAATTTCTGCTTTTGGCCATTGCTTTAAACGTTCGAAAGCAATACCACGCTGATAAAAGAGTTTCCAATCGTCCTGCTGAAAGTTTTTTATCTGGGCAATAGCGGTGTCTAGAGTTTTAATGGCCTCAAGGAATTTATTGTCCTGCATATAAAAAGCAACGAGCGTTATCAAAATATTACGATCATTGGGAAACTTTTCATTTAACAATGTGAGTAATTTTATTGCTTCTTTGTAATTGTTGTTATTGGCAAGAAGGAATGCAAGATGAAGTTGTCCATCTTTATAATAAGGAGATTTAGGGGATAAAGCGCGATAAAGTTTAATTGCTTTATGAGGATCACTCAATTTAGCAGAAATGTGTGCGAGCTGAAACAGTGTTGCGTCATTTTGAGGGTATAAGGCGAAAGATAATTGCTTAAAAATACGTGCAATTCGCCCTGAGTTTTTGTGGTTGAGGGCTGTTCCAAAATTATATAATACCTCAGCTGCTCCTTGTTGAGGTGTTTTAATAACTCTCTCTAAGAAAGAATTTTTTTCAATTTTTTCTCGAAAGTTTTTAAGGACTTCTCGACCTGACAACATTTGTTCGCCATGTTGGATTGTTTGAAGAGCTTGGTTACGCATATTATGGCGCAATTGGAATGAGGCATAGGCTATGATAATACGTTCATAGGTATTAGGAGCGATAAGAGTCCCCTGTTTGTTACTAAGTGCTTTAATGAAATATTTTTTTGCATCCTTTGGCTGTTCTGCAAGGTCGCTCATAAGTGCTAGATGATAAGATATAAAAAGGTCATACCAGACAGGACCTTTGAGTTTCTTAAGATCAGCGATTGCTTGAGATTTTTGTCCAGATCCAAATTTAATCCAAGCACCGATGAGTTCAGGTATTGGATTATTGGATTTCGGAGGTTCTTTTGATTGTAGAAGAAAATTGGCATTCTTATAGTCTTTTTTGATGAGACTTTCTACTGACAAAGTTAAGGAAACAAAGGGAGTTATAACATCTTGCTCTTTGAGTTTTTGGGCTTGTTGGACAGCTTCTTTAAAGTTTCCGACCGAGAGCATAGCTTCAAGGAGCTCTTTTTGTGTTTCAATGTTATCAGGTTGATAAACGAGTGCTTGTTTAAAGTAATTGATAGCAAGTTCTGTTTTATTTTCATGATTTGCAACCCTTCCAGCTAAATAAGCACCTGTAAATGAGCTTGTATGAATTGCGGTGCTTATTTTACTGTAGGTGGGGAATGGCATCAGCATGATACCCACGATAAAGAGGGTAAAAATTCGGGATACCGTTGCAGAGCACATGGAGCTAATCCTTTTCAAGATAATCAATCGATGGTGTTGTTTATAGATCATATCTCATTACTTTATTGAGAAATACTGCGATTCTTGCAAAGAATTCAGTTTACGCGCGCAATACAAAATTCAACAGTCTCAACGAGAGCATTGTAAGCAAGATTTTCGTTCATGGGAATAAGAGCATCAATTGCATGTTTTCCGTAGATGCGTGCTTGTTCTATTGTATCTGTGATACTATCATACTTTTCTATTAAGTGTTGCGCGTATGCGAAGGCTTCATTATTGTTATTGCCATCTTCAAGTGCTTGTTTCCAGAAATTTTTTTCTACTATATTTCCACGTTCATATGCGATAATAACAGGCATTGTTATTTTTCCTTCTCTAAAATCATCCCCTATATTTTTTCCTAAGTTTTGAGCACTACCGCTATAGTCAAGTGCATCATCAATCAATTGGAAAGCTAAACCTAAAGATGTTCCATATTCACGTAATGAAGAACGCTCTTTATGTCCATAGCCAGCAACAATCGGTCCTACTTCAGCGGCTGCTGAAAAAAGTGCGGCTGTTTTGGCATTGATGATTTTGAGATAGTCTGAAGGGCTGGTTTTGATATTTTTTGCAGCAGAAAGTTGCATAACTTCTCCTTCAGCAATAATTGCAGCAGCGTTCGCTAAGACAGAGAGCGCTTCTATGGAACCGACATCGACCATCATTTTAAAAGCCTGACCCAACAGAAAATCACCAACAAGTACGCTTGCTTGATTCCCCCAAATCATCCGTGCCGTGGATTTTCCACGTCGCAAATTACTTTCATCAATCACATCATCGTGTAGTAATGTTGCTGTATGCATAAATTCAACAGCTGTTGCGAGTTTTATATGCCCGTCACTTTGATAACCGAACATATGAGCAGAAGCGAGCGTAATCATTGGGCGTAATCGCTTTCCACCTGATGAAATAAGATGGTTGGAAATTTCAGGGATCATCTCAACCTCTGATTCTGCCATAGAGAGAATAAATTGATTTACGCGCTCCATATCTTTTTGAGTAAGATTGACAAGAGATTGAAGAGAAATTTGATTATTTCTTATTTGTTCTGGTTTGATAGCTGCGCTCAATGTGTTTACTCCTAGAGTATTGCAATGGACATATATAAAATTTACTTTATTTACTAGCATAAAGGGGGTTTGTGTTTGACTCAAGCTTTTGATGGCGCTTTGAAGTGTAAGCTTGGAATGTTATTGGCAATAAATGTTCTTTAGCGAGTGTAATCTTGTTGTTATGAAATAATAAAAAAATTTAAAATAGCAGCTGAATGGCAAAAATGCAGTTTATAAAGGTGAACATTAGGCTTTTAAATGGATAAAACAACGAATCAGAGTGGTGAAACAATTGATAGTTTTCACCGCGGGAAATTTTATTTGGTTCAACCCCATAAATATGGTCATCGTTCTGGAATGGATGCGATGTTATTAGCTAGTTTGGTTCCAAGTAATTTAAAGGGCAAGGTTGTTGATTTAGGTGCAGGTGCTGGAGCTGCAGGGTTGGCTGTTGCTTCGCGTTGTTTGAAAGTTCATGTTACCTTAGTTGAACGTTCAGCTTTTATGGTATCTTACGCTCAAAAAACGCTTATGCTAAAACAAAATGAACAATTTGCTAGCCGAGTTTGTTTGCTAGAAGCAGATGTTACCTTCAAAGGGAATGCCCGTATAAAAGCAGGTTTGATAGATAATAGCTTTGATTTTGCGATTATGAATCCACCTTTTAATAATCCTACTGATCGCAAGACACCTGATAAACAAAAATCTGAAGCACATGTTATGTCTGAAGCGATGTTTGATAACTGGTTGCGGAGTGCAGCGGCCATTGTTAAGCCAGGTGGATACTTAGGGCTCATTGCACGTCCACAATCGCTGACAGATATCTTGCGTGCTTTAGAAGGGCGTTTTGGTGATATTTGTATAATTCCTGTGCATGCACGTGCGAAAACAGCTGCAATTCGTCTTTTATTTTACGCAAAACGAGGAAGCAGAGCAGCTTTATCTATTTTACCGGCATTGGTTATACATGAAGGTAATGACCATACTTTTTCACCCCAAGTTGATGCAATTAATAATGGATATATAAGCTTGTGGGAACTTTTCTAATAGTATCTTGTGTTTTTTAGTTTATTATTTAAAGTCGAAACTTTGTTGTTAGGGAGGTTTGACTTTGGGTGAAATTATATTTCTGCTTGTAATGTGGGGATTGATTGGCGCTTTTGGATATTATCGCGTTCTTCCTCTTTGTTGTCCTTTCCTATTTAATTGTTCTTAATTTATAAGGAGATTTTGTTTTGATGGATTTTATTAAAAGTTTTATTCCACGTCGTTTTTCTTCCGATAAACTTGAAATTCCTGTGGTGCGCCTTCAAGGAGCAATTATGGATTCATCAGCGTCTATATCTCGTACCCTTTCCCTCAGTAGGTGTGCAAATCTTTTAGAGAAGGCTTTCGCACACAAAAAGTCACCGGCTGTTGCACTTATTATTAATTCTCCTGGTGGTTCACCTGTACAATCGCGTTTTATCTTCAAGCGTATTCGTGACTTGGCAGAAGAAAAAAATAAAAAGGTTCTTGTGTTTATTGAAGATATTGCAGCATCCGGTGGTTATATGATTGCTTGTGCGGGGGATGAAATTTTTGCAGATCCTTCTTCAATTGTTGGTTCCATTGGAGTGGTTTCAGCTTCCTTTGGTTTTCCGGAACTTTTGAAGAAAATTGGTATCGAACGGCGTGTATACACAGCAGGAAAGAACAAAGTTACATTAGATCCATTTCAGCCAGAAAAAAAGGCGGATATCGAGCATTTGAAATCTCTCCAACTTGAAGTGCATCAAACTTTTATCGATTTGGTTAAAGAACGCCGTGCTGAAAAATTATCAAATGATTCGAATCTCTTTACAGGAATGTTTTGGAGTGGAAAACAAAGCGTTGAGCTTGGTCTGGTTGATGGATTGAATGATGTACGTTCTGTTATTAAGGAGCGCTTTGGTAATGATGCAAAACTTCGACTTATTATGCCTCCAAAAAGTTTCTTAGGACCTAAAACGCCTTCAGGAGTGACGGCACATACGGTTTATACAGTCGTTGACAGTGCATTGATGGCAGCAGAAGAGCGAGCACTTTGGCAGCGTTATGGTTTGTAATGGAAAGGATTATTCAAGCCAGAGGGATTGTTATCTAAAAACAGATTCTAGAAGAAAAAAGGCTTGAAATGATACGAATGAGAACATGTCGTTTATTTTGTATGAGTGCTCTTTATATTTATTGTTTGTTTAGAAAACGATTAAGAATATTCCAAGCTGTTTATAGGGTTTGTGCTAATAAAAGTATGGATAAAAGGGGGAATTTGTAAAAGAACCCTATGTAGGTGAATATTACGTCATATGATATCAAATGTACAAGCTTCGTTCCAAGGACATTCCTATTTATTTACACCTATTAAATTGAATTTAGCTCTACATGTTGTGGGGCAACGTTCTGATGGGTATCATTTAATAGAAAGTTTGGTTTATTTTAGTCTTAGCGGTGATTGTCTACACTATGCACCTTGCGAAAATAATCAATTTGTTTTGACGGGACCGTTTGCAAAAGGCCTTGTGTCTCATTTAGATAATTTGGTTATTCGCGCACGGGATTTTATGCATAAGACTTTTCCTGAATGTGCTCAACCTGCTTTTTTTCGGCTTGTAAAAACATTACCTGTTGCTTCAGGCATTGGTGGTGGCTCAGGTGATGCAGCTGGGGTTATAAGCATGTTGCGTCAACAGTGGAATCTTGATTGCTCTTACCAAGAATTAGCAAAAATGAGCTTAGTTCTTGGTGCTGATGTTCCCATGTGCCTTTATGCATTAGAATATCAGCAGCCACTTTTGGTCAAAGGAATTGGTCAAGAGATGATACAACTAAAAGGAGCCTGTTCTCTTGCAATAGTATTGGTTAATCATGGACAAGAGATTTCAACACAAACTGTTTTTAAAGCGTTAGAGAAGCGTCATAATCCTTCTTTAAAAATTAATACAGATTCTTTAAAGAGTGTTGATTCATTGGTTGAAGCTTTACAAGAAACGCGTAATGATCTTTTTTCTTCTGCATTAAAAATAGCACCTCAGTTAGCTGAAGTGTTATCTGTATTAGATGAATGTGGGGCTCTTTTTTCCCGTATATCTGGAACGGGAGCAACTTGCTTTGGCATTTTTAAAAATAAACAAACAGCGCAACAAGCAGCTCTTTTTATCAAATCAATGCACCCAAATTGGTTTGTAAAACCTATCATGACTTTAGGAAATATTTGATAAATAAATATAAAAGCTTTTATTTCGTCCTGATTTTATTATACACAGTGAAAGAGGGTAACCAAAGAAATGTATTTTTTTATCTTTTGTGCAAGAATTCGCATAATGTTTGGAGAGCCATTTAAAACTGTAATGCTTGCAAAAAATGATCAGGCTACAGAAATAGATGTATGTTTGTTGTATTGTGATTTATCAAAGATGTTTAATGTTCCGCTTCAACCAAATTTTTCGTGCGAATTGGATTTGCAAAAACAGGGTTTTTTTCATATAGCAGGTGTTGATGAAGTAGGACGGGGGCCTCTCGCTGGACCTGTGGTAACGGCAGCAGTTATCTTGGATAAAGACCATATTCCTAATGGGTTAAATGATTCAAAAAAACTTTCTTTTCTCCAACGAAATAGACTTTATCATGAAATTTTGCAAAGTGCATTAGCGGTTTCAGTCGCTAGTCTTTGTGCTCGTACAATTGATCAATCTAATATTAGAAAAGCAACTTTAGAAGCAATGCGTCGCTGTATTATAGGGTTAGCCATTCCAGCCCACTATGTCCTTGTTGATGGACGTGATATTCCTTCTGAGTTGTCCTGTCCTGCAATGGCGTTGATTAAGGGCGATCAGCGTTCGGTTTCAATTGCAGCCGCATCTATTATTGCGAAAGTAACGCGTGACAGGATGATGGAGTGTGCAGGACAAGTTTATAAAGGGTATGGTTTAGAGAAGCATGTAGGTTATGCAACACTAGCGCATCGTACAGCTCTTGATAAATATGGACCAATTATAGGATTACATCGTTATAGTTTTGCACCACTAAAAGAGTGTTATAGAAATGGTGTGTCATGACGATTCTACCACTCAATAGTGCTTCGATAAGAGAGGCAATAGCGCTTCTTAAACAAGGGAAGTTAGTAGCATTACCAACGGAAACTGTTTATGGATTAGCGGGCGATGCAACCAATGGGAGGGCAATTTCTTCTATTTTTTCTACAAAGAGTCGTCCGCAAATTAATCCTCTTATTGTGCATGTCAGCGGCATCGAAATGGCGGAACGTTATGTGAAAATTGACTTTCTTTCACGCCAATTAATGGAGGAATTTTGGCCAGGGCCTTTGACATTGGTTTTGCCTTTAAAGGAACAGCATAATATTCATCCTTTAACAACCTCTGGTTTGAATACCTTGGCTGTTCGTTTTCCAGACAGTCGTTTTGCGGAAGTAGTACAACATTTTGGCCGACCACTTGCTGCTCCTAGTGCGAATCAGTCGGGGCGTCTTAGCCCTACTTCAGCTGAGGCTGTTTTTGCATCTTTGGGGGAATCTGTTCCTTTGATATTGGACGGAGGACCTGCTAAAATAGGGCTTGAATCAACGATTATTAAGATTTGTGATGAAAATATTTATCTTTTGCGTCCAGGGGGGCTTGCGGCTGATAAAATTGAAGAAATTGTGGGGAAGTCTTTAAAACGGATAGATCAAAGGGCGGCGATTGAAGCTCCAGGGATGTTAAAGTCGCATTATGCTCCCAATGCTACGATTCGTTTGAATGTAGAAAAGGTGGAAAATGGTGAAGCGCTTTTAGCATTTGGTTCAAAGCGCGTTATGGGGGCTGAAAATGCCGTTTCTATTTTAAATCTTAGCGAAGATGGAAAGTTGGAAGAGGCAGCCTTTCATTTATTTCAATATATGAAGGAATTAGATTCATTTAAAGTGAGATGTATCGCAGTAGAAGCTATTCCATCATACGGATTAGGGGAGGCGATCAATGATCGTCTTATACGGGCTGCGGCTCCAAAGGAGAAACAAACATGGAGCAGAAATTAATTGAGGGGTTTAGAGAAATTGTTGGTGCTAAGCATGCTATAACAGATCAAGCGTTGATTGCACCGTATTTGCTTGAAGAGCGTGGGCTTTTTCATGGAAAAACACCTTTACTTTTACGTCCATCTTCTTGCGCAGAGGTCTCATCGATTATGCAGCTAGCGAGCAAAACACGCACACCGATTGTGCCACAGGGTGGAAATACAGGGCTTGTGGGGGGACAACAACCAGATGAAAGAGGAGGGAGCGTTCTTTTATCCATGGAACGATTAAATAAGATTAGAACTATAAATCTTGAGGGAAATTTTGTTGTTGTAGAGGCAGGTGTTATTTTACAGGATTTACAGAAAAAAGTGGATGAATCAGGTCGTTTTTTCCCTCTTTCTTTGGCTTCTGAAGGTTCTTGTCAAGTAGGGGGAAATCTTTCGTCGAATGCTGGAGGGACAGCTGTTTTAGCCTATGGCAATATGCGTGATCTTTGTCTTGGTTTGGAAGTTGTTTTACCGGATGGCCGTATTTTAGATGATTTGCGTTTTGTTAAAAAAGATAATAGCGGTTACGATTTGAAAAATCTTTTTATTGGTGCAGAAGGCACATTAGGTGTTATAACCGCAGCCGTTTTGAAGATGTTTCCAAAAATAAAAGGAAAAGCTGTTGCTTTGGTGGGATTATATAGTCCGGCGAAGGCTTTAGAGTTTTTATCTCTGGCTCAAAAATATGGAGGAGGGATGTTGACAGGTTTTGAGCTCATGGGAAATCTCAGTTTGCAAATGGCTTTAGATTATAAGATGTGTGAGAAGCCTCCTCTTCAGCGGAAGCATGAATGGTATGTATTAATGAACATTTCATCATTGCAAGGCGATGATGAGGCGTTATCAGTACTGAGTATTATTTTAGAAGAAGCTTTAAAGAATGCGGTGATAGAAGATGCAATTGTTGCACAATCTTTAAAACAGCAAGATTTTTTTTGGCAGTTGCGTGAAAGTATATCCTATGCACAAAAGTTAGCAGGAGGGTCCATTAAGCATGATATTGCGGTCCCACTTGCTTCTATTCCTGATTTTATTGCTGAGGCAGCGCTTATTGTTGAAGATATTGCTCCAGGAGCACGGGTGATTTGTTTTGGACACATGGGCGATGGAAATTTACATTATAACATTACACAACCTGTAGGAGCTGATACGATGGTGTTCTTGCAGTTATGGTCAAAAATGAATCATCGCATTCATAGTTTAGTGATGGACTATAGAGGTGCATTTTCTGCTGAGCATGGAATTGGTCAGCTTAAGCGCGAAGAACTTCGTTCTTTTAAATCGCCTGTCGCATTGGATATTATGCAAGGGATTAAAAAAACGCTCGATCCTTTAGGGATAATGAATCCCGGAAAAGTATTATAATTCAAGAATAGTGATCATGTATTTTTGTTTAGATTTTAATAACCAAAAAAGAAACCAGTTGTTTTTTATTCAAACTTTTAATAATCCAATGAGAAAAAGCTGCTAAAGGGTGTATGTTATTTAAGATAAATTGGGATAATGTATATGGCTAATCAATGCTTTAATCAGGCAAAAGCGGTGCTTGAATTTCGGTTAGATCCGTGCCATTTGCCACAAACGACGACATATTTTTCATCCAAAACGGGTAATCAGGTTATTTGTTCGTTAAATGAGCGTGGTGTTTCTTTTAAAACGGATATGCCTTCAAGCTTATCGCATTTAATACCCCCTTATCATTTCCAAGGAATTGCAGCACGTACCGTGAAAACGCGTTCAGGAGAAAGAGCTGTTGCATTAGAATTACTTCATGCCGATGAGGAAGCTTGTATACCGCTTTTGGTTTCCAGAGATTTGAATAATGTTCTTCTGGATTGGCGATTATGGGCGGATACTTATGGACTCCCCATGCTTATGATCAATGAAGATAATCGCATTCTGGTTGTAAAAGATCGTTCTGATTTACATCGTTTTTTTGGTACAACAGCACATTCTAAACAAAAGCGTTTCTTACTTCGTTATAGCAATCCGTTAGGCTTGCGTTTGGTGATTGCGAATCGAATTGCACTCCAGTAATATTAATATGCATTCATTTTTGTACTACCGTAAGCATTTATCTTGTTGTGCCGTAAAACATCGTTGTTTGGGGCGGTAATATAAGGCGTGTAAACTTCACACATGAAGTATTTTTAGAGGACATGGCGAATATTCTTAAGTTTGCTTGTCGGTCTTTGTGTAAGTGAAGCATATGAGTAGGAACCAAGAGGAACCCGCTCAATGAGAATCCGGACGTTTACAGATGGGATTTGGTGTGACTTTTGGTTCTTTAAGGCAAAGAGGAAGTCAATGATT
Source organism: Bartonella sp. MR168JLCBS (assembly GCF_042194175.1). Lineage (NCBI taxonomy): Bacteria > Pseudomonadati > Pseudomonadota > Alphaproteobacteria > Hyphomicrobiales > Bartonellaceae > Bartonella > Bartonella sp. MR168JLCBS. Next base: position 86,039 of record NZ_JBHIMP010000002.1, read on the forward strand.
GTAAATGAGAGTTTTTTGACACCATACATTGGCAGCAGGAATCGGTTATGTTAAACGCTTTTCTCGGAGAGGTAAAAACGGCTTTCATAACAATAGAAACCGTTTTTTTGGCGGTGTAATTTTTGGTTTTTGCCACATCATTAAAACACGAGCAGATTGCTGGAAGTGTTTTTTACTTTTTTATAAATCATTTCTCCATGTTGAATGAGAGCTTTGAATATTGCAAAATATTCTTACTTCATCTCTCTCCTATAATCAAAATCATTTTTTTGCACGTTATAAGAAGGGGTAGAGTGTGGATAAAAATCATTAAAAAAGAGTAAACACTCTCTGATAAAGCGTTTAGATAGAAAGGGTTATCGTAATATTGGGAGTTGGAAAATACAATGATAGTATCGGTTTTTATCTTTATTTCAGAAAGATGGCAGAATGGATTTATACTATTTGCAGGTAGTGTCGTAAAATGGGAGTGACGAGCATGAGAGATATTGTTTAAGAATTTGTACGTGAATAACATCAGTATCTTTTTTTTGGCATTTTATTTTTCGTAAAAGCGGAATTTCATTAAAAAACGCAATAAATAAGAGAAATGATAGTATATATGTTTTTCTTCAGGGTTTTATAAGAAAGAAAGTATTTATAAAGATGATGAGAAAATACGTTTAAATTAAATACAACAGTAAAATGATCAGTTTATATCACAGTGTTATATTCAGAGAAATTTCCTATTTTATCATGAGTAGATATCCTATTTACAATATTTGATTGTTCAAAGGAAAGCACACTCATTTTTTCAAAATTATGGTCAACGTAAAACAGTAAGAAAATTTGTGTATCATGCTCTTATATAAAATAATCAAATCGGAAAAAAGAATATTCAAAGGATTTAGTTTTCTCGCGCAATGGCTCTCCATCCGATATCACGACGAACAAAACCTTCTGGCCAATCAATACAATCAACAGCTTCATAAGCACGTTTTTGTGCGTGCGTAATCGTTTTTCCTGTTGCTGTTATGTTGAGGACACGTCCACCATTTGCAATGAGTTCTCCATCACGCAATACTGTACCAGCTTGAAAAACTTTCACATCGGGAAGATTGTTTACTTTATCAACGTTACGGATAACAGTACCTTTTTGGGGAGAGTCTGGATAACCATTGGCAGCCATAACAACGGTGAGAGCAGTTTTTTCAGACCACCGAAGAGGCTTATTTTCAAGTTTTCCTTGAGCTGCAGCAAGAAAAATTGGCAAAATGTCATCTTTGAGGCGCATCATTAAAACTTGACATTCAGGATCACCGAATCGTACGTTAAATTCAATTAATTCGGGTCCTTTTTGCGTTATCATTAATCCGACGAAGAGAATACCTTTAAAGGGGGCGCCCATTTCTTTCATGCTTTTTAAAGCTGGTTCAACAATTTCTTTGAGGGTACGATTCACTATTTCTTGGGTCATGATGGGCGCTGGTGAATAAGCACCCATACCACCGGTGTTTGCTCCAATATCGCCATCACCTACACGTTTATGGTCTTGAGCAGAACCAAAAGGAAGAGCAACTTTACCATCACAAAGGCAGAAGAAGCTTGCTTCTTCACCTTCAAGAAAAGATTCTACAACAATTTTGTTTCCTGCATCTCCAAATGCACTTTTGAAGCAGGCATCGACTGCGTTAAATGCTTCTTCCATAGTTGTTGCAACCACGACACCTTTGCCAGCTGCTAAGCCATCAGCTTTAATAACAATGGGAACACCTTGTTGATGAATGTAAGCTTTAGCTTTAGAGGCATCATTAAAGCATTGGTAACTTCCTGTAGGAATGTTATTCTTACGACATAAATCTTTTGTAAAAGCTTTAGAACCTTCTAGTTGAGCAGCTTTTTGAGTAGGACCAAATACACAGATGTTAGCGCTATTAAGAGAGTCTGTTATACCCGCAACCAATGGTGCTTCTGGTCCTACAATCACAAGATCAATAGAATGTTTTTTACAAAAATCAATAACAAGGGGATGGTCATCAATGTTTAAATTAATATTTTCACCAAATTCTGTTGTTGCAGGGTTTCCAGGAGCACAATATAACTTTGTTAGCAGTGGTGATGCAGCTATTTTCCATGCTAAAGCATGTTCTCGTCCACCTGAGCCAATAAGAAGAATATTCATTGCTTGCTCCTCTCATAAAAGATGATTAATCTCATCTCCTTCTCATAAGAATGAAATGTCTCTATCGCAAGACCAAAGGTAAATCATTTGATGAAAAAAAATAAAAATATCGCGCATGTTCAATCCTGTGAGAGTCAGGGACGGGTTATGGATGCATCTTCCAAACAATGGGTCTACAATTTCCTTCCCTGTTCTTTATGGTTTTATGCGCAATTGGCGCGTTGGGATCGGCCTATCGGATGGCAATTGTTGATGTGGCCTTGTTTTTGGTCAACAACAATGGCTTTTTTCTCTTATAACATGCATTACGATACTCTTTTATCAATGTTTCTTCACTGGGTTTGGTATCTTTTTCTTTTTTTTCTGGGATCTATTGCTATGCGAGGGGCAGGATGTACTTGGAATGATCTTATTGACCATAAAATTGATGCTCAGGTAGAAAGGACACGTTCTCGCCCATTGCCGACAGGTCATGTGAGTCGGTTTCAAGCAAGAGTTTTTATACTTATGCAATGTTTGGTTGGTTTAGTCGTTTTATCACAATTTAATAGGTTTAGTTTTTTTCTAGGTATTTCGTCATTGATAGCTGTTGCATTTTATCCTTTTATGAAACGCGTAACATATTGGCCGCAGTTTTTTTTAGGCGTTGCGTTTAATTGGGGGGCATTAATGGGGTGGGCTGTTGTCTTTGGAAGTTTAAGCTGGGCACCAATCTTGCTTTATGTGGGATCAATCTTGTGGACCATAGGATACGATACAATCTACGCACATCAAGATAAAGAAGATGATGCTACTGTTGGTGTCCGTTCTACGGCCCTTCTCTTTGGTAAAGGAACCAAGCGTGCTTTAGTATTTTTGTATGGTGGTTTTGTGGTGTTCGTTAGTTTAGCATTTTATTTAGCTGGAGTCCCTGTTCTTAGTTTTTTGGGGATTTTTGTGGCAAGCATCCATATGTTTATTCAAATTAAAGTCATTGATATAGATGACAGTTCACAATGCCTCAGGCTTTTCAAATCTAATTCGCTTATTGGTTTTGTGATTTTTGCTGGTTTGGTATGTGGGGGTATATGGACGATATTTTATCCTGCGGTCTAAAAATAAGTTAGCTAAAATCATAGTTTCTGCTGAATACAGTATTTTCTTTTAAATAAGCTTGTTGCTAATCTGTTTTAAGCAATACAGTAGAAAATATTACCAATCAACTTTTACAGTGAAAATGAATTTCTTCTATTTAAATAAAATAAATCATCTTCTTTTAGAATTTTTCAAATAAAAAATACTTGTTTAACTGTTGGGAAGAAAAAATCTTTATAACGATGAAGTTTGAAGGATTAGGGATAAAGTTTTTGTCTTTTCCAATCGCTGTGTTCAACACAATCGCGTGTAAAAAGCAGACGATCATGTAAACGAAATGGGCGATCGCACCAGAACTCTATAGAAAGGGGGTTAACACGAAACCCAGACCAATAAGGTGGTCGTGGAATATTGCCTAGAGCATAACGCGCAGTATATTGAGCAATTGCTTTTTCGAGCACAAAACGATTGTCTAAAGGTTGAGATTGTTTAGATGCCCATGCACCAATTCGACTACCACGTGGTCGCGATTGGAAATAGGCATCGGCTTCCTGTTGACTTACTTTTTCAACAATTCCTCTAATTCTGACCTGACGACGGAGCGATTTCCAATGAAAACCTAAAGATGCTTTCATTGATTTTAAAATTTCTTGTCCTTTACAGCTTTCATAATTGGTATAGAAGACGAAGCCTTGGGGACTGTAGTCTTTGAGGAGAACCATACGAACATTAGGGAGTCCTGTTTCGTCAACTGTTGCTAATGCCATAGCATTTGGATCATTTATTTCACTTATCGTTGCCTCTTCAAGCCACTTTGCGAAAAGTTCAAAAGGTTTTTGCATTTTCATAAAATGATCATCTGTTGGTATTTTGTTGCTCATAGTTTCTCCAAATATCAGTGAGTATGGGCGAGGCATTTTCTCATTTACTTTATCATCAAAAAGCCAATGCTATTGTGTATTTCTATGGTAGTTTAATTATTTTTACTTTAGCATAGGCTACAATGAGCTATATTAAATAAATGTCTCATTTTATCTGGTATTTTAGTTTATTGATAGACATATAAAAAGGAAAGAAGAAATTATTCTCTAGAATAGACTGATGAAGATATAAGGGATATTGAGCAACGGATCAGTTGATATTTTGAAAACGAAAAAATTGAAAAGAGGGCAATATGCGTGATCCCTACACGATTCTGGGTGTGGCACGTACCGCAAAATCGCAAGAGATTAAATCGGCATTTAGAAGATTAGCAAAGAAGTATCATCCAGACCATAATAAAGATGATACAAAGGCTAAAGAAAAATTTGCTGAAATTAATCAAGCTTATGAAATTATAGGTGATAAGGATAAAAAGGCACAATTTGATCGCGGTGAAATTGATATGGAAGGAAAACCGCTTTATCAAGCTTATGGTACTGGTGAAAATTTTAGCAATAAACAAAATCCCTTTTCAGGAAGAGCAAAGGGATTTGATTTTTCCTCTTCAGGTGGTGCAGGTTTTGATGCGAGTGATATTTTTCGGGATCTGTTTGGAGGAGGTAGTAGCTTTTCGAATTCCACACACTATAACCGTCCCCAACAAGGAGCACATGTTCGTGCTAATCTTGCCATAACATTAGAGCAGATGGTTGGCGCAGAAAAGGTGGAAGCTGTTTTTCCAAATGGAAAAAAGTTAAAAATTAAACTTCCAGATTATATTGAAGACGGACAGACTATTCGTTTAAAAGGTCAGGGAGAAGAGGTACCTCTCGGGCAAGCAGGAGATGCGTTGATAACCATTCAGATTCAAAAACATCCTCGTTTTCGGGTTGAAGGAAGAGCACTTCATCTTGATTTACCAGTTTCTCTTAAACATGCTGTTTTGGGAGCAAAAGAAGAAGTTGAGACGTTGGAGGGACGTGTGGTTTTAACGATTCCTGCTTGGTCAAGTTCTGATCGCGTTTTACGGTTGAAAGGAAAAGGGCTTCGTTTAAAAAATGGTACAAGAGATGATCTTTATGTGCATGTTCGCATTATGTTGCCGGAAGGTGAAAATGCCGCGCTAGAACAGTTTTTGCAAATGCAACAAGATTAATTTTAAAATTTTTTATATACAAAAGCGTAGTTTTTGTTTGATTTTAAACCAATTGCTTGAAGAAAAAGTTGACCTGTGTCATAGGCAGATGAATAATATTAATTTTAAGTAACAATGGGGCAGTGCTGATGGCTAAGGGTAATGGTTTGTTGTACGGTAAGCGTGGTTTAATTTTGGGGTTGGCCAATAATCGCTCCATCGCTTGGGGAATCGCTAAAGCGGCAAGTAGCGCAGGGGCAGAGCTTGCTTTTACCTATCAGGGTGAAGCAATGAAAAAGCGTGTTGAGCCTTTGGCTGAAGAATTAAAGGGGTTTGTTTGTGGACATTGTGATGTTTCTGACAGTGTCTCTATTGATACGGTCTTTAGAGAAATAGAGAAGAAATGGGGAAAACTCGATTTTTTAGTTCATGCTATTGGTTTTTCTGATAAAGACGAATTAAGTGGTCGTTATATTGATATCAGCGAATCAAATTTTATGATGACCATGAATATTTCCGTTTATTCCCTAACAGCTCTAACGAAGCGTGCAGAGAAATTGATGCCAGATGGTGGGTCAATCTTGACACTGACCTATTATGGTGCAGAAAAGGTTGTTCCCAATTATAATGTAATGGGGGTTGCCAAAGCAGCTCTTGAAGCGAGCGTGAAATATTTAGCGGTAGATTTAGGTCCTCAAAATATTCGTGTTAATGCTATATCTGCTGGACCAATTAAAACGTTAGCGGCTTCTGGTATTGGTGATTTTCGTTATATTTTAAAATGGAATGAATATAATGCTCCATTACGTCGTACGGTAACAATTGAAGAGGTTGGTGATTCTGCGCTTTATTTTCTTTCAGATTTGTCTCGTTCTGTTACCGGTGAAGTCCATCATGTCGATTCGGGTTATAATATCATAGGTATGAAAGCAGTTGATGCACCAGACATTTCTGTCGTTAAAGAATAAAGTTTGGTTTATGGGATTTTATTGGACAGCAGTAATTTGACCAAATTTAAAGTGGCTAAGGGTATTTGGGAGCAACGAGCTACCTTGTGTATAGCACACAACATACGTTGTCGTTGTATATATTTGACAGAGAAACGGATCTTTTTTCATGTCGCATAATACATTTGGTCATTTGTTTCGTGTAACAACATGGGGTGAAAGTCATGGTGCTGCTCTTGGTTGTGTCATTGATGGTTGTCCACCTGGAATTATTTTTACTCTTGCAGAAGTTCAAGCTTATCTTGATAAACGCAAACCAGGACAATCAAAATATACAACGCAGCGCCGAGAACCAGATGAAGTAGAGGTCCTTTCAGGAGTTGTTGTTCAAGACGATGGGACAACATTGGTGACGACAGGTACACCAATTTCTCTGTTGATTCGAAACACAGATCAGCGTTCGAAGGATTATAGCTCGATTGCTCATCAGTATCGTCCAGGACATGCGGATTATACTTATGATATTAAATATGGCATTCGTGATTTTCGAGGTGGGGGACGTGCTTCAGCACGGGAGACGGTAGCACGTGTTGCAGCTGGTGCATTTGCTCGTAAAATCGTTCCTGGTTTGATTGTACGAGGAGCAGTGATAGCAATTGGTCCTCATAATATTAATCGTGATCGGTGGGATTGGTCAGAGGTTGATAATAATCCTTTTTTTACAGCTGATGCAGAGATGGTTCCCATTTTTAGTGATTATATCAGTAAACTCCGTAAAGAGGGAACATCTGTTGGTGCGGTTGTTGAGATCGTTGCAGAAAATGTTCCGGCAGGTTTAGGAGCCCCTATTTATGCAAAGCTTGATCAAGATATTGCATCGTTACTTATGTCGATTAATGCGGTAAAAGGTGTGGAAATTGGTGATGGTTTTGCGGCAGCCCGCCTGAGGGGAGAAGAAAATGCCGATGAAATGCGAATGGGAAATGATGGAAAACCGCTTTTTTTATCCAATCATGCTGGTGGTATTTTAGGGGGAATATCGAGTGGACAGCCAATAGTTGCACGTTTTGCTGTAAAGCCTACTTCATCAATTTTAACGCCTCGTCGCTCCATTGATGTTGATGGTCATGATATAGATGTTATAACGAAGGGACGTCATGATCCATGTGTTGGGATTCGTGCCGTTCCTGTTGGTGAAGCGATGGTTGCTTGTGCTATTGCTGACCATTATCTAAGACATCGCGGTCAAATTGGGTGATTGAAAAGGTGAACAATGGCGTATGATGAAAAAAAAATTGTTTCTGCACTTAAAGCTTTTGAACGCGGTGAAATTGTTGTGGTGACAGATGATGATGACCGTGAAAATGAGGGTGATTTAACTGTTGCTGCAGCGTATTGTACAGAAGAAAAGATGGCGTTTATTCTTCGTCACACAACAGGTATTGTGTGTACACCTATGCCAAAAAAAGAAGCACAACGGTTTAATCTTGCTCCTATGGTACCAGATAATAACTCTGCACATGGGACGCAATTTACTGTTACTGTGGATTTTAAACATGGGATAACAACGGGTATTTCTGCACATGACCGCACATTGGCAGTTCGTAATCTTGCTAATCCAAATGCTGGTGCTCACGATTTTGTCCGTCCAGGACATATTTTTCCTTTGATTGCGCATGAAGGGGGGGTGCTCATGCGTTCAGGTCACACGGAGGCCGCTGTTGATTTATGTAAATTAGCTGGTTTGCCACCAGTTGGTGTTATTGGTGAGTTGGTCAATGATGATGGCAGCGTTAAACATGGCGATCAGATCATGAAATTTGCACAAGAACATCGGTTACATATGATAACGGTTGCAGATTTAATTGCTTACCGCCAACGTAAGGAAATATTGATCAAGCATGTTGGAGAAATGCCTATTGAAACATCTGTAGGTCCCGCGATTGTTCAAAGTTATCAATTCCCTTGGGAAGCCGTTCAGCATATTGCAATTGTTTTTGGTGATGTCCGTGAGGGTGAGGATATTCCTGTGTATTTACATCATGAAAACATTATAAATGACGTTTTTTGTCAATCTTCAGATATTATGGTGGTGATGCGGCGTATGATGGAAAAAGAAAAACGTGGCGTATTTATTTATTTGCGTAAAGGATCTGTTATGCAATCAACTATTGATATTCAAAATATGGCAAGAGACAGTTCAGAAAACCATGTGCAGGCGATTGAACGCGAAGAAGAATGGCGCAAAATTGGTTTAGGATCACAAATTTTAAAATATCTAGGAATAGGCTCTGTTATTGTTTATGCTGCTAAAGAGCATCATCATGTAGGTTTAGAAGGTTTTGGAATTCGTATATCTAGAACAGATATTTTTTGAGGTTCATATGAAAAAAGAGATGCAAGAGGGGGATATTACGACCTTAAGCTTTGAGCAAGCGCTTAAGCAACTTGAAGTTATTGTCGAAAATTTGGAACGTGGCGATGTGCCTTTGGAACAATCCATTGATATTTATGAACGCGGTGAAGCGCTTAAAAAGCATTGTGAAAAACTCTTAAGAGTTGCTGAAGCTAAAGTTGAAAAAATACAGCTTTCAGAAGACGGTTCTCCAGAAGGAGTAGAACCACTTGATGCTAAATAATATTAAATATTTTGGATATTTATTGTGAAACGAGGAGATATAATAACCTTTTTTATAGAAAATTAAATCGATTGATTTCTTTTTTATAAAATAAGTAAAAAATGAGGAAAGTATAGCTCATCTCAAATAGAAAAGAGCATTTTTCAGTAAAAAAGATGCAAAACTGTAAATAAGAGTAGAGAAGATATATTTTTATCGTTTCGTTTTCTTGAGTTAAGATAATAGAAAGGTTTTTTTTGTCTCAGGTCTTAACACCATTGCTTGACCGTATTTGTTTTCCGCAAGATTTGCGGGCATTGCCTGAGTCTGATTTGGTACAGTTGGCTGATGAGTTGCGGACTGCAACAATTGATGCGGTTTCTGTAACAGGTGGTCATCTTGGGGCGGGACTTGGTGTTGTTGAGCTCACTGTTGCATTACATTATATTTTTAATACACCAGAGGATAGGATTATTTGGGATGTTGGTCATCAAACCTATCCACACAAGATTTTAACGGGGCGTAGAGAAAAAATTCGCACATTACGTCAAGAGGGCGGATTATCAGGTTTTACAAAACGTTCAGAAAGTGTGTATGATCCATTTGGAGCGGGTCATTCGTCTACTTCTATTTCAGCGGGGCTTGGCATGGCGGTGGCAAGTGCTTTGAAAGCAGAGACAAGACGCAATATCATAGCTGTCATCGGTGATGGTGCAATGTCTGCGGGCATGGCTTATGAAGCAATGAACAATGCTGGTGCTTTGGATGCACGCTTGATTGTTGTTCTTAATGATAACGATATGTCTATCGCACCACCTACAGGTGCTATGAGTGCACATCTTGCACGATTAGTATCTCGTCCTTCTTATCGTCATTTGCGTGAACGCGTAAAGATGTTGAGCGAAAAATTGCCAAAGTTTTTTTTGGATAAGGCGCGTCGTTCAGAGGAATTTGCGCGTGGACTTTTGGTTGGGGGAACTTTATTTGATGAGCTTGGCTTTTATTACCTTGGCCCCATAGATGGGCACAATTTGGGGCATTTATTGCCTGTTTTAAAAAATGTTCGTGAATATCCTAGTGGTCCTGTTTTGGTGCATGTTGTCACACATAAGGGAAAGGGATATCCACCTGCAGAAGCCTCACCTGATAAATATCATGGTGTTAATCGTTTTGATGTCACGACAGGAAAACAGGTTAAAGCATCAAGTAATATTCTACCCTATACCAAGGTATTTTCTAAAGCTTTAATAGAAGAAGCTCGCCATGATGATAAGATTGTTGGCATAACAGCAGCGATGCCAACAGGGACAGGTCTTGATTCTTTTGCGAAAAAATTTCCTGAAAAAATGTTTGATGTTGGTATCGCTGAGCAACATGCCGTAACTTTTGCGGCAGGACTTGCTTGTGAAGGGTACAAGCCTTTTGTTGCAATTTATTCTACTTTTTTACAGCGTGCTTATGATCAAATTATTCATGATGTATCAATTCAAAAATTACCGGTACGTTTTGCTATTGACCGTGCAGGTTTTGTGGGGGCAGATGGTGCAACACATGCTGGAAGTTTTGATATTGTTTTTTTGTCCACTCTTCCTAGGTTTGTTGTTATGGCACCTTCTGATGAGCTTGAACTGATGCATATGGTGCGTACAGCTGCAGCTTATGATCAGGGACCAATTTCTTTTCGTTATCCACGTGGTGAGGGTATTGGTATAGATTTACCGCAACGTGGTGAGTTATTAGAAATTGGAAAGGGGCGTGTTCTGCGTGAAGGAAATAGGATCGCTTTGGTTTGTTTTGGAACGCGGATGTCAGAAGTGTTACAAGCTGCTGATGCATTGGAGGCTGAAAGATTATCTACGACGGTTGCAGATGCACGGTTTGCGAAACCTTTAGATAAGGATTTGATGTGTCGTTTGGCACGTGAGCATGAAGTATTGGTGACAATTGAAGAAGGGGCAATCGGTGGTTTTGGAGCGCACATATTACAATTTTTAGCGCAAGAAGGGCTCTTAGAGCATGGTTTAAAAGCTCGTACACTAAAACTTCCTGATGAGTATTTGAATCATGGTGCACCAGAAAAAGTTCTTTCACGTATCGGACTTGATGCTATGGGTATTGTCAACACGGTTTTTGCTGCTTTAGGCCGCGAGATTCGAACAGGATAAAAAATTCGAGTATGATATGGCTGCCAGAAAAAGGCTCGATATTCTCTTAGTTGAAAAAAACTTTTTTACGACACGTTCACGCGCACGTGATGCTGTTATGCGTCAAACTGTTAAAGTTAACGGCGAAATCGTTTTTAAAGCTGGGCAAATCGTTTTTGATGATGCAGAGATTGCTGTTTGTGATCCAGCGCAGAATTATGTTTCTCGGGCAGCGTTAAAATTGATTGCTGCACTTGATGCATTTCCGATTATAACAGATAAAGTGACGGCCATTGATGTTGGTGCATCAACAGGTGGTTTTACACAAGTTCTCTTAGAGCGTGGATCGGCTCATGTAATTGCCGTTGATGTTGGGCATCATCAATTTGATAAACGTTTATTGGGCAACAGTGCTATAACGTTATTAGAAGGCTTGAATGTTAGAGATTTTCAACATAAACATTTAGGTGGGCGAGAAATTGATCTTATCGTTTCAGATGTTAGCTTTATTTCTCTCAAACTTGCATTGCCTCCCGTTTTGTCTTTAGCCAAGAAGGGTGCCCAAGCTGTTTTACTGGTAAAGCCTCAGTTTGAGGTTGGTCGTAAACACTTTAGCAAGAGGGGAATATTAAATCCATCAATAGCTAAAGAAACTGCTGAGGCGCTTTTTGTTTGGTTAAATACACAAACAGGGTGGAGTGCAAAAGGTTTAATTTCTTCCCCTATTACAGGTGGTGATGGCAACGTGGAATATTTACTATTCGGAGAAAAACAAGAGTGAGTGACAATGTCATAATCGACCATATCGGAGCAAATGGGTATGGTACTTCTAGGACGTCTCACGGCTTCGTTTATGTTCCTTTTACTTTACCAGGAGAGTGTGCTGAAATTACTGTTCATGGAAAATATGCAACATGTATAGCATTAAAAGAAAAATCATTAGAACGCATTGATACTCTTTGTCAGCATTTTGGAGAATGTGGAGGGTGTACTCTTCAGCATTGGCATATGGATGCTTATCGCGTATGGAAACAACAATTGGTTGTTGATGCGCTTAAAAAGTATGGACTTAATAATGTTGTTGCGCCTTTAATAGAATGTAAACCTTATAGCCGACGGCGGATTACTCTAACAGCATCTATGACCCCACAGGGGCAAAAAGTTGGTTTTAACCGTTATCTCTCTCATGAGATTGTAGCTCTTGAGGAATGTCCAGTAAGCCGTCCAGAGCTTATTTCTCAGTTGCATAATATTAGAGAGCTCTGTGCTTTTCTAAGCAGCTCTGCCAAACGGTTTCATGTTACAATAACACGTGTTGAAAATGGTTTAGATGTTGCTTTAAGCGGTTGCATTGTACACCATGAATCACTTCGTCAGAAAATGATCAGTGCTGCTCTTTCATATGGGATTATACGTTTATCTGTTGACGGTGAAGTTTTGGTTGAACGAGAAAAACCAGAGATTTACTTTGGAGATGTCCGTGTTGAATTTCCTTCTGGTGGTTTTCTTCAAGCAACTTGCGAAGCTGAAAATATAATGGGCAATATTATTTTGACTCATTTACAAAAAGCAAAGAATGCTGTTGATTTGTTTTCAGGGATAGGAACATTTACCTTGCGTATGGCAAAAAAGATGAATGTTCATGCAGTAGAAGATAATGAAGATGCATTAAGAAATCTAAATACAGCAGCACGTTTTGCAACTGGTTTAAAAACGGTCACTTGTGAAAAACGTGATCTTTTCCGACATCCCCTTTCTGTAAAGGAACTTGAGTGTTTTGAGAGTGTTGTTTTTGATCCTCCCCGTGTTGGTGCAGAGCAACAAGTACGTGAATTAGCGAAGACAACAGTATCACGTGTTGTGGCAATTTCCTGTAATCCTACTACATTTGCTCGTGATTTATCTCTTCTTGTTGCAGGGGGGTATACAGTAGAAAAAATCATACCGATTGATCAATTTTTATGGTCACCACATGTCGAAATTGTTGCTGTTTTGAGCAAAAAGAAAAAAAAGAAAGCTTGGAAGCTTTAGCCTAAAATTTTTTAATGCCATGAAGACTTTTTTAAAAGTTTACTTGAGTATTATTATAAAAATCTCTCCAAAATTTCTCTATAATAATAACCTTTTGCTCGTTGAATTAAGAGCACTGAATGTAGAAAGTGTTTTTTATTTTAAACTTTTTTATTATGAAATATAAAAGGTAAATTATCCCACACAAAAGACTAATGTATTACGAAGAAGATGTATCTGAACAAGCCGGTGCTAGTGTTATATTTGCCATCTCTCAATGTTTCTACAACTCTTGGTACTTGAGAGGGGACATAAGAGGAATCTTTGGTCCTGTCTTTTACAGTTTTTATTCATATAACTCCCCCCACCTGTAACGTACAAACGAAAGATTTTGATTGATTCAACATGGAACAGATTTGAAATGAGAGAATCTTATGGAATTCAAGGTTCTAATTCAATATGAAAAACGATAGATTATCTTTATAAATCAACGCATTGTACCCCCCCCTCACAAAGTGGTCGTGATAGACGAGAAGGAGGCAATATTGGGAAGGAATGAGAACGCTTATTCCTTTATAAGCGCAGTTCCACCGATTGTCATATTATTGATTCGAAGATGAGGTTGACCAACACCAACAGGGACATTTTGGCCAGCTTTTCCACAGAGACCGATACCATTATCAAGTTTACTATCATTACCAATCATTGTAATACGTTTCATAGCATCCGGTCCATTTCCAATAAGAGTTGCGCCTTTGATTGGTGCTACAATTTTACCATTTTCTACTCGGTATGCTTCAGTACATTCAAAGACGAATTTTCCAGAAGTAATATCAACTTGTCCTCCACCAAATGAAACAGCATAGATACCATGTTTGAGTGAAGAAAGGATTTCTTCAGGTGTTTTATCTCCTCCTAGCATGATTGTATTGGTCATTCGTGGCATTGGTGCATGAGCATAAGATTCACGCCGTCCATTCCCAGTTGATTTACTTCCCATAAGCCGTGCATTAAGCCTGTCTTGCATAAAACCAACGAGCTTTCCATTTTCAATGAGAACGTTATATCCTGAAGGGGTCCCCTCATCGTCGACAGTGAGAGAACCACGGCATTGTGGAATTGTTCCATCATCAACAACTGTAACACCTTTTGCCGCAACTTGTTGTCCTAAAAGTCCAGCAAAAGCGGATGTTTTTTTACGGTTAAAGTCACCTTCTAAACCATGACCTACGGCTTCATGGAGCATAACGCCAGGCCATCCATTGGCTAAGACAACATCAAAAGATCCTGCAGGTGCTGCTTCTGCTTCTAAATTTGTTAAAGCCATACGTAAGGCTTCATCCGCAGCTTTTTTCCAATTGTCTTCATGAATAAATTGGTCAAATGCTTGTCGCCCTCCACATCCATAAAAACCATTTTCACGTCGATTGCCTTCAGCTGCGACTACAGATATAGAAAGCCGCACAAGGGGACGAATATCACGAACCAAATAACCATCTGCACGTAAAATTTCAACATGTTGTAGCGAGCCGGAAAGAGAAGCAGTCACTTGATGCAATTTATCATTTTTAGCACGTAAATAGGCATCAATTTTTTGCAAAAGAGCACTTTTTTCTTCAAATGATGGAGCATCAAGGGGATTATGCGGTTGATAAAGTCTCTTGTTTGTTTGTTGAGGTGCTATGCTATAAGTCCCTGCATGATTATTATAGGTAATAGCTTTAGCTGCTTCACTGGCACGTTTGAGTGCAGCAGCTGATAATTCACTAGAATATGCATATCCGGTAGCTTCTCCAGCAACGACACGCAGACCAAATCCCATATCTTGATGGAAAGAGCCGTTTTTAAGCTGTCCATTATCAAATAAAAGAGCTTCGCTTTCTGTATACTCAAGGTAAAGCTCACCGTCATCAGCATGATGAAGCGTTTCTTGTACAAGTGATTGCACTTTAGAGGAAGTAATATCAAAATGATCAATCAGCGATTTCATAAGAATTATCCTATTTTTATGGGGACTTAGAAGATTTTTATTAATCTAATTTAAGAAGCTTTCAAAATATACGATGAGATTTTAATCGTATAAAGTGTATCGATTTCATTCATGTAGGTAAGGTTGCATAGGCGTCGCCAAGACCATGAAGGTCAACGAAACCTCCAATCCCTTGTTCAGGAGTTGTAAAAATAAAATAAGTTGCCATTTTTCCTTTTAAAAAGAGCTGCAATATGTCTTCTTTAAGAAAGGCTTCAGCAACACAATTATCACCAAGACAACGACGATATTCCATTCTGCCCATATTTTTATCGTCAATTTTAATTCCAACACCAGGACGTAATTCAACGCGAATCGGAACAAAAACACGCATCAAAGCACCTTGCTTTTTAGGAAGTTTATAAAATGTAACGCGCAAGGTAATATCATGACGACCTTGTGTATGAACGTTTTGTACAACTTCACACTGCATGTTAGGTGTACCTGGCGGTAGAGTACAAACTTTTGTCCATGCACCATAGGTTTGTGGAGCAGGGACATTTTGCGCATAGGGTGTTTGTGCAAATGCATGATTGATAAAACTACTATAAAGTGTGTAAAGAACAGCACCAATAAAAAAACTTTTTTTGAGTAATTTATGAAGTATCACAGAAAATCCTATCCGACTCAACACACACACAACCATGCATAGATTTACATAAAAAAATGAATTCCCCACATAAAAACTATAACACAAAATCAGTATTTACCCAAATATATTAATCCATAGGATATATTTTTATGATACATTTGTAATGTAGGAGAGAATGTTGATTGAAAAAATGTATTTTTGTTGCCAATATTTCCATCTATTTTTAGGGGATACGTGCGAACGAGGTATTTCATATTTTCTCAAAAATACGATTGGTCTTAATTGATCATTTCCATACGCTAGATAATATTTGTCAGATAATATTGGTTTGTGAATGACAGAAATGGAAAAGGGCTTTGAGCGGAATGTCAGTTTCAGGAGAGTTATCGGTTGTGAATGGTAAATCAACGCCACCAAAATCCGGTATTGGTGATTATATCACGTTATTAAAGCCACGTGTTATGTCTCTTGTGGTCTTTACGGCTCTGGTTGGTTTGCTTGTATCGCCTGTTCCTATCAATCCGTTGTATGGTTTTTTAGCGATTTTATGTATTGCTATCGGTGGTGGCGGTGCGGGAGCACTGAATATGTGGTATGATGCTGACATTGATGCCGTGATGGAACGGACCAAAAAGCGTCCTATTCCTATGGGTAAAATCAGTTCCCGAAAAGCATTTATTTTTGGCATGGTTCTTTCTATGCTTTCGGTATTGGTTATGGGGAGCTTCATTAATTGGTTTGCGGCATTTTTTCTTGCGTTTACGATTTTCTTTTATGTTGTTATCTATACAATTTGGTTAAAGCGTATCACACCACAAAATATTGTTATTGGTGGTGCTTCTGGGGCTTTTCCACCAATGATTGGATGGGCCGTGACAACAGGGACAGTGAGTATTGATAGCTTTTTATTATTTTTAATCATTTTTATGTGGACCCCCCCTCATTTTTGGTCTCTTTCTTTATTTTCATCTCTTGATTATGAGGCAGCAGGTATCCCTATGATGCCTAATGTACGAGGTGAACATTCAACAAAAAAACAGATTTTATTTTATACTATTTTGATGGCATTATGCGCAGCTGCTCCTTGCTTTACTGGTCTTGGTGGAATTTTTTATGGTATTTTTTCAACAATTTTAAGCATTATCTTTGTTTATTTTGCCTATCGTTTGTGGAAAGCTGATACACATAATGAAACTATTTTGATGGCAAAAAAACTGTTTTTCTTTTCATTACTTTATTTGGCAGCTATCTTTGGAGTTCTTTTGATTGAATCTCTTGTTTGGTATTTTATCGCTCTTTAGTCGCGTAAAATGAAAGAACAAATTTTAAAAGAGCTTTGTTGCAAGAACATATTGTAAGAAAACACGATAGAGTGTGTTCTTATGCAAAAGATGGTATTGCCAGTTTTTTTACATTGCTTATTCGTGTATAACGATAGGTTGTTTGAATATATAGCTAAAACTGTAGAGATTAAGGATGATTTATGTCTGGACTTCCCCCTTTAACGATACGTCTTTGTGGTCCACGTGGATTTTGTGCAGGGGTTGATCGTGCTATCCAGATTGTTCTCCTTGCATTAAAAAAATATGGTGTTCCAGTATATGTTCGTCATGAAATTGTACACAACCGCTACGTGGTTGAGGGATTACAACAACGGGGAGCCGTTTTTGTTGAAGAACTTGATGAGATTCCAGAAGAACATCGCAATCAACCGGTTGTTTTTTCTGCTCATGGTGTACCAAAATCTGTTTCAGAAGAAGCACGATGCTATAATTTGTTTTATCTCGATGCAACATGTCCGTTGGTCTCGAAAGTTCATAAACAAGCGATACGACATCAACGTCATGGTCGTCATGTTATATTGATTGGTCATGCTGGTCATCCTGAGGTGATAGGGACAATGGGACAGCTTGAAGAAGGGGCTGTGACGCTTATTGAAACGATAGAAGATGCTTTGCATTACCAACCCAATGATCCAGATAAATTAGGATTTGTTACACAAACAACGCTTTCTGTTGAAGATACTGCAGGAATTCTCGATATATTACAACAACGTTTCCCTACATTAGCGGCCCCAGCGGCTGAGTCAATTTGCTATGCTACAACGAATCGACAAGATGCGGTTAAGGCAGCAGCAAAGGGGAGTGATTTGTTTTTGATTGTTGGAGCGCCAAATTCTTCTAATTCACGACGTTTAGTAGAGGTTGCTGAAAAGTCTGGTGCGCGGCAAGCTATTTTAGTTCAGCGCGCTGATGAAATTAATTTTGAAAACCTAAAAGCTCTTTCTATTGTCAGTCTTTCAGCAGGGGCTTCGGCTCCTGAAATTATTATTGATGAAATTATTTCAGCGTTTCGTGAGCGTTATGATGTCACAATAGAATTAGCTGAAACAGCGGTAGAAACGGAAAAATTTTTAGTGAGTCGCGAATTACGTGACGTCATTTTAACGTCTCAAGATATGGCTTTCGTCAATGGTCAAGCAAATAATGCAAAAAATGAAAATCAGAATACAGACATGTCTACAACGAAAGCAGAATAATGGCCGTTTATACAGATATTCATTCAAATGATTTAAAAGTGTTTTTAACACGTTATGCAATAGGGTCACTTTTGTCTTATCAAGGTATAGAGGAGGGGATTGAAAATTCTAATTTTATGTTAGAGACAACACAAGGGCGATTTATTTTAACACTTTATGAAAAACGTATTTCAAAAGATGATTTACCTTTTTTTTGTCGCTTGATGCAGCATTTAGGACAGCGTGGAATTCCTTGTCCTCAACCTGTTATTCAAAATGATGGAATGATGATCTGTGAATTAGCAGGACGCCCTGCTGCTATTATTACTTTTCTGGAAGGAGAGTGGGTCCGCCAGCCCACTATAGATCATTGTGGTGAAGTGGGGACGGGGCTCGCACAATTACATTTAGCAGGACAGGATTTTACACTCAGTCGTAAAAATACTCTTTCTGTTATGGATTGGCAGGTATTGTGGCAACGTTGTCAAACAAAAGAAGATGCATTATTAAAAGAATTTGGACAAAAAATTGAGTTTGAATTGGCTTTTTTACAGGAAAATTGGCCGCTCAATTTACCAATAGGCATTATCCATGCAGATTTATTTAATGATAACGTCTTTTTTGTGAATCATCGTCTTTCTGGGATGATAGATTTCTATTTTGCTTGTAATGACTTTTTTGCTTATGATTTAGCGATCTGTTTAAATGCTTGGTGCTTTGAGCCTGATCATTCCTATAATCTGGCCAAAGCACGTAAGTTATTGGAAAATTATCAAAAAATAAGACCATTGATCCCTTTAGAATTGGACAAGATTGTTTTGTTAGCTCGTGGTGCGTCTTTACGTTTCTTACTCACACGTCTTTATGATTGGTTTAATACACCGCCTAATAGCTTTGTTATTAAGAAAGATCCATGGGAGTATTGGCACAAGCTTTGTTTTTTCAGTAATGTAAATTCGCTAAGTGAATTAGGTTTTTAAATTTTATGGCAACTCAACAAAAAGTCGTTGAAATTTATACAGATGGTGCTTGCTCAGGGAACCCTGGAATTGGAGGATGGGGAGCAATTTTACGCTGGAATGGTCATGAACGTGAGCTTTATGGCGGTAAGGTCCATACGACAAACAATCAAATGGAAATCATGGCGGCAATTTGTGCATTAAAGGCGCTTAAAGAGCCCTGTTTGGTCGACCTTTATACAGACTCAGTTTATGTGCGTAACGGTATATCTAAGTGGATTGAAGATTGGAAAAAGAATAATTGGCGCACCGCATCAAAAAAGCCTGTTAAAAATATGGAGCTATGGCAAGCTCTTGAGGATGCTTGTTCTTGTCATACAGTCAGATGGCACTGGGTAAAAGGGCATGCGGGACATCCAGAAAATGAACGCGCAGATGCCCTTGCTCGCAAAGCAATTACTCAATATCGCGAAAATGGACATTTTACAGCATAATTGCTGTTTGATAGCTTTTTTCTTTTATTACGGAGTCACAAGAGGGGTTGGCTGCGTATGGAATATGAATGTTCCACTTAAGGCGTAATCTTTAAAAGAAACTGTATAAAAAATTTTTTGGTTTATTTCTTCTGGAGCGAAATAGAGTGGAGCACTGAAGAGTGTATATTCTGCGTTATCACTGACTTTTTTTGCTGCTCCAATTTGCATTTCTCCTCCATCTAAAAAGAGAGAGGAAGGAGTGGTTTTGTTGTTATTTTGTATTTTTATAAGAAGGGTACTGTTATTTTTTTCGGCACTTATTTTTAGTGCATTCTGCATCATGCGGGGCAAAGAATCTTGGGCATTTTTTAAGAAGGAAGCAGGAAGATGTTTATTTTTAAGAGCAGATGGCGAAAAATCAAAGTTAACAGTAAATGGAAGACAGATTTTATTACATAATCCAAGAGTGAAAGCACCACTTAAATTTTTGCTTGAACCAGAAAGATTGAAGGGCAATATTACTTTATCTTTATAGCCTAATGACCAATCATTTTCTGTTTCAAAAAGCTGTGGGGTAGGATAAAAGATTTCATAAGAAACCTGTTGGTTGAAATTAAAAAACGGTGCCATGCCAGAATTACCTGGATTACGCCAGTAAGTTTTCCATCCTGGTTTAAGCACAATCTCAATAATGCCTTCTCTTATTCCAGAAAGAGAAGGTTCGGTGATCGCTAATCGGATACGACCACCATCTGATTCATACCAAGATGTTGCGAAAAGCTGGAGTTTTTGTCCTTTTTGAGCATTTACAGGAATGTTAAGTAATTCTAAAACTATGAATGTTAAGCTTAAAGTAACTAAAAGATTTTTATAAAAGAAAGTTGCGATATTTTGTAAATTTGTAAATATATGACTTTTTTTCATTGGAGTTTTATTTTCCTAGTGTACTAAATGAACAAACTTTTATCATGTAAATTATGGAGAATAACAAATTAATGAAGCGGTGTAATGGCTTTTTAGGTGGACAATTACTCATAGCAATGCCTGGGATGAATGACAAACGCTTTATTCGTTCTGTTATTTACATTTGCGCGCATTCTGATGCCGGTGCGATGGGCATTATTCTCAATCAATTGCATCATATTGATTTTCCAGAGCTTTTGCTTCACTTGGGAGTCATAGACAGTGGCCAAAAAAAAAGTCTTTCTGAACCAATAAAACAGTTTCCAGTTCGCTATGGTGGTCCTGTTGATCCTTCGCGTGGTTTTGTCCTTCATTCAGATGATTATGCTTGTGAAGAAACTGTTTTTATTGCAGATAAGGTCTGTTTTACTGCGACAATTGATATATTAAAAGCGATCAGTTGCGAACAAGGTCCGCAACATGCACTGGTAGCATTAGGTTATGCTGGATGGAAAGCGGGGCAACTTGAGGCAGAAATTTCTACAAATGGTTGGCTAATCAGTTCTACATCACCTAGTTTTCTTTTTGAAAGCGATTTAAGCTGCAAGTATGATAAAAGTTTAACACGCATGGGTATCGATCCAACTTATCTTGCTTCTGAAATGGGACATGCATAGAGTTTTTTCTAAGCTTTTTAACTTTACACGTTATTTTATCCCTTATGTTTTTACTTTATAAGGGAAATGGCTCTGAACGAGCGTAATTAATTCTTCTATGGCAATCGGTTTCGTTACAAGTGTGCTTTGAACATATTTACAGCCTTCTTGACGGAGGAAGATCGCTTCTTTTTCATTTTCAACACCTTCTGCGATAATTTGCAAATTAAGATCTGTTGCCATATTAATGATAGACTTGAGAACAATTTTCTTCTTAAGGGAGTCGATTGAAATAAGTGAACGATCAAGTTTAACCATATCAAATGGATAACGTACGAGATAGGTCAGAGACGAATAACCTGTTCCAAAATTATCGAGTGCGAGATTCATTCCAAGTGTTTTAATTTGTTCGAGAAAGTGCGCTGATTGTTCAGGATTATTTCTTAAGACAAATTCAGATATTTCAATCATCAAACGTCCTTTGTGGAGCGGATGACGAAGCAAAGCGGCGCGCAATTGACTGATAAAACGAGGATGAATCATTTCTGCGCTTGGTAAATTAATTGAAATAAAGAAAGATTGTTGGGAAAACTTTTCTTGTACATTTATAAGATCGATAATGGCATTATCGATGATAAATTGTGACAAATTCATAACAATTTGTTCGTTTTCTACGATTTTTATGAAATCAGAGACATTTAAATTTCCATAAGTGGGATGATGCCATTCTACAATTGTTTCAAAACCAATAATATGTCCGTCTGATAAATTAAGAATAGGATGGTAGAGGATTTTTATCTCATTACGTTTTATGGCATAATGAACATCTTTCTCCAGAGTATTATGTTCGAGACCCAAAGTGCGAAAATTAGGACGAAAAGGTTCAATATGGTTTCCACCCATTTGTTTTGCACGAATCATCGCTAATTCACTATCATTAAAAATATCTTTAGCCGTCGATCGGCTTTCACTCCATGTAACCAATCCGATAGACGTTGAAAGGATTATTTTGTTTTCTGAAAGTGAAATAGGTGCTGAAATTGTTTTGTGCAAATGATCTGCAAATGCTGCAATTTTTTGTGGTTCAGTTTCACTGAGTAAAATAATTGCAAAGCGGTCTGCTGAAAGGCGCGATAAGGTGTCTTGAAAATTAATGAGACGGTTTAAACGACGTGCGATTATAAGCAGTACAGTATCCCCAACTGCTATGCCTAATTTGCGATTAATTTGGCGAAAATTGTCAAAATCAATCATAAAGACAGTCGGTCTAATTTTGATATTTGCTTTCGCCAAAGAGGTATAATTTTGTAGTCTATCGAAGAAAATTTGTTGGTTAGGAAGGCCGGTTAAGCTGTCGTGGATTGCATCATGCAATAAGCGTTCTTCGGATTTTTTGTGGTTAGTAATATTGACAATGGTTCCAATGACACGTGTGATTTTCCCATCTTTTTGCATAGCCGGACGTGCACGAAGAGAAAACCAATGATAATAACCACCACCGGAAGAAAGCCGAAAAATTTGATCAATGCGCCCTTTTTTATTTTTAAGAATGATATCTAATACGGCTTGAAAGCGTTCACGATCATCATGGTGCAAGGCTGAAATCCAGTTGCGCATAGGTCCATTGAGGTTATGAATTTCAGTACCAAAAAGGGTTGCCATGTTTGGATGTACAACAATACGGTCACGCTCAATATTCCAATCCCAAATAATATTTCCAGCTCCCTTTGCTGCGAGTACTTGTTGTTCAAGATCGGAAAATATTCCTTCATGGAAAGCGTCATTAGAAAAAGTTTGTTGCAGGACAGTAAAGCTGATGAGAAGAACAATGAGCACTAATCCTCCCGCTAATGCTGGCTGGATAATATCATTGTTTAAATATCCAGCTATGCAGGCATAGGCTCCAACACACCAAAAGCTAATGAGCAACCATGTTGGGATAAGCATAATGGCGCGGTCATAGCTTCTGATTGAGAAATAGATGATTAATATTATACCAAGCACAGCGGTAAGACCAAAAGACAAACGCGCAATTCCAGCTGCTCTGATTGGATCATAAATAGCAAAGGCTCCTAGACTGCAAAAGGCAATGGTCCAAGCGATAGCACCGTAACTAAAATGATAATGCCAGCGGTTAAGGCTGAGATAGGTAAAAAGAAAAATGAAGAGTGTAGCAGTAAGTGCTACTTCTGTACCAGCACGCCAGATTGGTTGTGTTGTGAGTGTAACTGCAAAGAATTTATTTAAAAAGTTGAAGTCAATACCAATATAAAAAAGCACAGCCCAAGCAACAGCTGCTGTTGCAGGAAACAGCCCTGTTCCACGGACGACGAAGAGAACAGTTAACAAAAGCGCTAAGAGACCAGATATACCAAGAAGAATACCATGATAAAGCGTATAAGAATTAATTGCATCTTTATAAGCTTCAGGTTGCCATAAATAGATTTGCGGTAGATTTGCAGAGTTAAGTTCGGCCACAAATGTAACAACAGCACCAGGGTTAAGGGTAATACGAAAGATGTCAGAGTTTGCACTAAGTTGACGATCGAGGGAAAACCCTTCGCTTGGCGTTATGGATTGAATCCTTTCTGATCCAAGATCTGGCCAAAAAAATCCAGAACGCGCCATGCGGTAATGGGGGGCAACGATGAGACGATCGACTTGTTCATCTGTTGGATTTGCAAGAGAAAAGACTGCCCAATTTCCGGAAAATTTTTCATTTTTTGCCTGCACTTCAATACGCCATACAATACCATCTGGTCCTGGCGCTGTACTTGTTTGAAAAATAGAGCTGTTTGTATGGTGAATTTCAATTGCTTTTGAGAGATCAAGAGCAGCATCCTGAGAAGAAATTTTAACTGGCTCAATTGCTTGTACTGATGTAAGATGGACAAGAAAACTAACGACTACAATGAAAATGATATCAATTATTTTACGCAAACTCTTCACAATGTCCCACTCTCAATATTTTAGGATGTTTAATTTTCATTTCGATTTTTGAGAAAAAACGTCCACCTTTTATAATTTATTTACATAATAAATTGTTATCACTTTTTCTTAAGTTATGTGGTTTTGTATACAAATAGACCACATGTCCATTTGCTTCAATGGAACTTGAAGCGAATGAAGTTTTATATGTTAAAAGGGCAAAGTTAAACCATGAATTTCCAGATTTCATGGATATACCTTCACTCATTAGAATCTTTATCACATGAAGTATGAATTGGGTAGTTTTGTACGCTTCTTTGCCCAATATTTCCAAAACTTATTTAATGAGAAGAGCTTTTGTGGTAAATTTTACGATAAAATATGTGTATGTTATTGTGATGCTGTTTTGAAAAGAAGTTTTTTACTTTAGCTTGTATGAAAGAGTTGACGTTAAATCATCAAAATTTATGAGGGGTCCTACAGGTCCGACAGCAGTTAGTGTTGGAGTGGAATTTGTAAAAAGACGATGTGCTAAATCAGTTAATCTTTTAGGAGTGATGAGATTGAGGCGTTCAATTGTTTCCGATATTGGAATTGGTCGACCATAAAGGAGTATTTGGCGAGCAATGAGATGTGCTTGACTAGAGGGATTTTCCTGTGACATTGTCAGATTCGCACGATATTGCGTTTGTGCTCGTTGCAGTTCATTGGCGTGAATGTTTTTACTGACCTTGGAAAGTTCATCAAGAATCACGGGAATAAGTTCTTTGAGCCCTTCTTGTCCGGTAGCTGCGTGAACACCAAAAAGACCAGTATCTGAAAATCCCCAATGAAAAGCATAAATAGAATAGCATAATCCACGTTTCTCTCTTACCTCTTGAAAAAGACGTGAAGACATACCACCACCAAGAATGATTGAAAGAATTTGGGCCGCATAAAAATCACGCGCGTGATAAGCACGCCCTTCAAACCCCAGAACAACTTGTGTATCCATTAAATCGCGATATTCACGAAAGTCGCCACCAACATAATTTGCAAGATTAGTAAGAGGTGCGGTTGAATGGGAGCGAAAAGTACCAAGACGACTTTCAACTTCTCGCAAGAAACTTTCGTGTTTTACAGCTCCTGCAGCAACGACAATCATACGATCTGCACTATATTGTTTATTGATGAAATCATGGAGATCAGTAGATGTAAATGATTGGATAGTTTTAGCTGTTCCTAAAATAGAGCGTCCAAGGGATTGATGACGAAAGGCTGTTTCTGTAAAGTGATCAAAAACAATATCATCAGGAGTGTCATGAGCGGCACCAATTTCCTGAAATATTACTTGTTTTTCTCGTTCTAGTTCATTGTCGTCAAATTTTGAATGCATTAAAATATCGGCTAAAATGTCTATAGCAAGTGGGATATCGCTTTTAAGTACACGTGCAAAGTAAGCTGTTGTTTCAATACTGGTGGTGGCATTGATTTCACCGCCAACATCTTCAATATCGGTTGCAATTTGAAAAGCAGTGCGGTTTTCGGTTCCTTTAAAAGCCATATGCTCAAGAAGATGAGCAATACCATGCTGTGTGGAGGTTTCATTGCGTGAGCCCACTTTAACCCATATTCCGAGGGCAACACTATCAATTTGTTGCATTGTATGTGTGGCGATAGTCAAGCCATTACTAAGGCGACATATATCTACATCCATGTATTTACAACTCCATTAAATAAGTTAAATACCTCATTGTAAGGGTATTAGAATATTCTTGATTTAAGTTAATGCAGCTAACTTTAATAAGATGCATGCGATTTTAAAGAGATATAATCTTTTACTATTTTTTCATCATTAGCAAGACTTATAAAGTGTTCTTTGCGTTTCATTACATCATTGAGATGAGATGGCCATGGGGCATGAAGTCCACAAGCACTTTTAATAGTATCAGGAAATTTAGCTGGATGAGCCGTGGCAAGGACGATCATTGGAATATGCGGTTTTTTGTTTTTACGCGCTACTTGAAGAGCGACGGCTGTATGTGGATCAACAAGATAGCCACTTTCCTTATAGACACTATTAATTGTTTGAGCTGTTGCAGCCATGTTGCTTTTCCCAGCAGAAAATAGGGAACGAATATTTTTGAGTTGCTTTTCATCAAGAGTAAAACGTCCTGATTGTTTCAAGTTGTCCATTGCATTGCGAATCCACATTGGATCACGATTACCACTTTCAAAGAGCAAACGTTCAAAATTAGAAGAGACCTGAATATCCATAGAAGGTGATGTTGTATGGACTATTGGTTGTGTTTCGTAAGTACCGCTGGTCAATGTACGTGCAAGGATGTCGTTATCATTCGTTGCGATGACCAGTTGAGCAATGGGTAATCCCATACGGGCTGCAACATAACCTGCAAAAATATCACCAAAATTTCCAGTAGGAACAGTAAATGAAACAGCTCTATCAGGAGCCCCTAAGGAAAGTGCAGATGAAAAATAGTAAACAATTTGCGCCATGATACGCGCCCAATTTATAGAGTTAACACCTGAAAGCGCTCTTTTTTTACGAAAATTGTGGTCATTAAACATTGCTTTGACAAGAGCTTGGCAATCATCAAAATTTCCTTCAATGGCAATGGCATGAACATTTGAACATTGATTGGTTGTCATTTGCCGTTGTTGAACAGGTGATACACGTCCTTTAGGAAATAAAATAAAAATATCTGAGTGTTCTTTTCCAGCAAAAGCTTGTATCGCAGCCCCTCCTGTATCACCTGATGTTGCAGCAATAATCGTTGCACATCTATTTTTTTCAGTCAAAACATAATCCATCAGTCGAGAAAGAAACTGCATTGCGACATCTTTAAAAGCTAAAGTAGGACCATGAAAGAGTTCAAGGATAAATTCATCTGCTCCAGTTTGTCGTAACGGACAGATTGCTGGATGGTGAAAGGTTGCATAAGATTCAGCGATCATATTTTCAAAAGCTGTATATTCGATTTCGTTATTCACAAAGGGCCACAGAATAGTTTTAGCAATTGTTGTATAGGACTGACCACGAAGTGCTCGTAACGCATCAAATGATAGCTGAGGAAATTTATCTGGCAGATAAAGTCCCCCATCAATTGCCAATCCTGTCATGATCGTTTCCGTAAAGCTTAAAGCAGGAGCTTCACCTCTCGTGCTGATATATTCCATACGTTTTATCCTTTTTTTATTTCTGGCAAATTGGTGAAGTTATTTATTTCACGTTTTTCATAATATTTAAATTATTAAATGGATAGAGTTTTTAACTCAATAATGAAAGGAAATATTCTTAAGCATTTTTATTTTTGAGATATAAACGTCAAATGTTCACAGAAAATCTGTTAAAGTCGAAAATTTTCCCTCTATTATTCATTTACTTAAATTTTACAACGTATCTTCACTTGTGCATCTTCTTAAATAATAAAATCAAATAGATAGAATGGTATTTATTGAAGAACTTTTTTTTGTAAAACTCAATCATTTATAGTTATTTTATGCTCTTATACTTTGTAACAATTAAATCTGCTAAAATGAATATTGAAATGATACAGATCAAAATTCACACTGGAAGATTTGTAAGGTAATTTTATGGCATTGCGTGCGCAAATCTATACTTTGAATAATTTTTGTTTAGCTTAATTATTATTATAGATATTATATTTGTTCTATACAGTATGGTAACCTAACTTTTATCCATAGAAAACATACGACAGCCTGCTAAATGATGTGAAGCAGGCTGTAAAATATTCTTATTTTAAATAGAAAAAATAACTGAGTATCTTTGAATTATTTGCCTTTAAGTTTTCCTATTGCCCATCCGATTATCCCGCTAAATATGGCCATAATAGATCCAGTCAAGAATCCAAAACCCAAAGCTCCTGCTGTAGAAAAAACTCCTAACGTAATTGGTTCAAACACTTTCTCAAATTTTCCTTCAATGGCAGTTTCACTTTTTGCTCCATGAGTGAAACTTGGTACATAAAGAGTAGCTATATTGATAGCTTTTTTCTTTCCTTGTTCTATTAGAGAGACAGTTTCCCATTGAAAATCATTTTTCAAATGATTGGCATGAACATTTATAACTTGTGAAAGCAAAAAAGAAACTGCTATAAAAATATTTAATACGTAAGTTTTCAATACTTTAATCATAATTTATCACCAATACTTTTACTTTTATTTTACTCTGAATTGAATAGATGCATCGGCAGAATTAGTGCACATTAAGAGAAACAGAAGCATTTAAAGCTTTTTCATTCTTAATGTGCACTAATTCATTAGTTTTTTGTCATCAACAATGGATAAACACAGAATATATCCATAGTTTATATTTCGTATGAGAAGGTTTTATTCTGATAAGATTTCAATTTTAACGAGATTTAAAATACGATATTATTTTACCTATTATCCATCCTAAAAACATGCCTATCGTACTTGATGCATATCCAATTGCCATCCCAACACCAAAGGTTCCGAGTGTAAGAGGTTCAACGACCTTTTCAAATTTTCCTTCAATAGTAGTTTCATTATCCACTCCACGACTTAGAATGGGGCTATAGAGAGAAACGGTATGGACTGCATCCTGTTTTTTCTGCTCTATTGCAGAAACAAAAATATTTTCACGATGAGTATTATTTTGCAAATAGTTTGCATGCACATTTACAACCTGTGAAAGAAAAAAGGCAGACATAATGAAAATACTTAACATATGATTTTTAAACAATTTAATCATAATTTACCTCAAATATTTTATACTATTCAATATATATATGCGTAAATTTATACTTTGGATATTTGGATATAATCTACAACATTTATATTTTGTAGCAAGATAAGCTCCATTATGTAATTACTTACAATGAACAATAGCTTCATTATGAAGCTATTGTTCTAGAGTTCTAGACGAGGTTGAATTATTTGAACATCAACACTATGTCCTTTATCCAACTTATTATCGATCCTATAAAGCTCATTGCATATCCAGCAAACAATAGTCCCACTCCTACAGTCATAGGCTCAACGACCTTTTCAACTTTCCCTTCACCTGTTGTTCCATTTTCTGTTTGATAATTTACAGATGGAACATAGAAAGCAGTCGTAGAAACTACATCAGATTTCGCATACTTTACTTGTTCCATTGGGGAAACAGAAAGTTCCTCTTTTGGAGTATCGTTTTTCAAATAGTTTGCATTAACAGTTACAGTTTGTGAAATAAAAAAAGTGCTCGCTATAAAAGTGCTTAAGATATAATTTTTAAATATTTTGACCATAACTTTACCTCAAATATTTTTAAGTTATATATGTAAGAAAATATACATAATGTTTATATATCTCACACTATATATAATTTAGATATTTCAATATGTATTTTTAGTCAATAATAAAAATACATATAAAAATATAAATATAATTTTTTATAAACATTATTGTAAAAATGTAACAGTAATAATTACAAAAATATTTTTTAAAATTTTATGAAATATTTCGTTATGTATTATATATAAATAACATGTGGTGATCGCATAATTTTTATAAAATGATATTAATATTATTTTTTTAAATACATTTATAGATACTAAAAATATACATTTCGCTCATAGTATAAAGTAGAGCTCGAATTGGATAGAGATAAATGATATTATCATTTTCTCGCCAATGTGAACAGCATATTACTGTGATGTAAAGCAGTGTATAGCAGAATATCAATTCAGAGACATTTATGAGTGCTGAAAGATCGGCATTAGATAATATTTTTCAACATTTTCTTCTTTCCAAACCGAAAAGCCACTTTTATTTTTAGAAAGGATGCCTTTCCTAAAGTTGGATTACTTTTGAAAAGATCTGATTTCATTGCTTATTTAAAAAATCTATACAAGTGCTTTCAGAAAATTTTGAGCAACTACAGGTATCTCTTTACGTTGTTCTATGTTTCATATTTATGTGCTTTTTTAAGAAATCCTTCTCAAGGTACTCAAGTCTATTTTGCAATTAATAGATATGATGATAAAGCCCCATAATATAAAATTCTTAGGGCATCAGAATCTTTGACGTTTATAAAGAAGAAAGATGTCCTGAATTACGCATTTACTAAAGTTATTATAAAAGAAGTAGCGAGAAGAGAAGGGCATTTGAGTAAAAATGCTTCTTACAAGAGTTTACAAACTGATATATTCAAGAGATTTTTTATAATAGATCTCGCCATACTACCATTGCTTCTAAGACTTCTCCTAAATGAGCATGTTTTGCGATAACTGTTTCTGCTCCAGCTTCTGCAAGTGCATTGGAGTGGCCAAGATAGCTATGTGATCCTCCCGTAAAGCCGATGACACGCATGCCTGCTGCTATGGCTGCGTGTACACCATGAAGTGAATCTTCTATAACGATAGTGTTTTGGGGCTCTGCCTGTAATTGTTGTGCGGCAAAAAGGAAAACATCAGGGGCTGGTTTCGTTCTTTTTGTTCCAACTTCAGGTGCTGAAAATATTTTACCTTCAAAAAGGTCATAGAGATCAACCGTGGTGAGCATCTCTTTTATATCTACGCTTTTTGCATTAGAGCAGATACAGTAGGGATAGCGTGTTTGAATAATTTCTACGGCTTCTCTTACATCATCAATAGCCCGTAATTTAGTTTTTATTTGTGTACGAAAAATATTAGTCATCTGATCTATGAGATGAGCAGAAATTGGTTTTTCTGTTTCCTGTTCAACGTGTTTAAGAATATCGGGAAAGATAAGTCCTGCAAAACGCTCACTCAATTCTTCGGATGATATTTCATATCCTGTTTGTTTGAGCAATTGAGATCCAATTTTTGCTGCAAGATATTCAGAGTCGACGAGAACTCCGTCACAATCAAAAATAATAAGATCTATCTGAGGCATAAGATATTCCTTTACATGTTACGAGATGGACAACTTTTATGAAAACGATATTGAGAAGATCTTATTTCATAAAAATACGCTTTGAAAATGATTCTTAATTCTTTTACGAAATAAATGATATGGGAACAGTACATTGAAAAAAAGAAAAATAAGGTTTCATTCATATGAAAGTTTTTTTACTTAAAAAAACAAAAACAATTATCAATTTTGTAGAAATTTAACGATACGTTTACGCTATTTTGTAAATATGGATTGGTAATGCGGGCCTATAAACTATTTTGGTTGATTATAGGGCAAATTCAGTTAATTTTGTTGGGTTTTTCATGACAGTTATTCAGCTTCAAAAAGATTTTCTTCGTACTCCCTCACAGATGCCATGGCGCAATAAAATTTTTAAAGGAGATTGTGTTTCCGTTCTAGAAAAACTTCCAAAACATTCCGTTGATATGATTTTTGCGGACCCACCCTATAATTTGCAATTGGACGGAGCTTTATACCGTCCAGATCATTCGCTTGTTGATGCGGTTGATGATGCATGGGATCAGTTTGAGAGTTTTGCTGCGTATGATGCTTTTACCCGTGCATGGTTGCTTGCTTGTCGTCGTGTATTAAAACCCAACGGAACACTTTGGGTTATCGGATCTTACCATAATATTTTTCGAGTTGGGACGGCATTACAAGATTTAGGTTTTTGGATGCTTAATGATATTATTTGGCGCAAAAATAATCCGATGCCTAATTTTCGAGGGCGCCGTTTTCAAAATGCTCATGAGACGCTTATTTGGGCCGTGCGAGATCAAAAAGATAAAAAGTACACATTTAATTATGATGCCTTAAAAGCGGCCAATGAAGATCTACAAATGCGTTCAGATTGGCTTTTCCCTCTCTGCACTGGAGCTGAACGTTTAAAGGATGATTCAGGGCGTAAATTACATCCAACACAAAAACCGCAAGCGTTATTAGCGCGTATTATTATGGCTTCTAGTAAACCTGGTGATGTTATTCTTGATCCGTTTTTTGGTTCGGGAACAACAGGTGCTGTTGCCAAGCTTTTAGGGCGTGATTTTGTTGGGATTGAACGCGAGCAAGATTACATTGATGCAGCATGTGAGAGAATTGCAGCGGTTAAACCTTTAGCGCAACCAGAACTAGCGATTTTGGATAGAAAAAAAGCAGAACCGCGCGTAGCATTCAACAGTTTGCTTGAAGCAGGTTTACTCTATCCTGGAGAAGTTCTTTATGATCGTAAGAAGCAAGTGTCTGCTATTGTAAGAGCTGATGGTACGATTATGCATGGTGGTGAAGCGGGCTCAATTCACGCAATGGGAAGAAAGGCTCAAGATTCGCAGAGTTGTAATGGTTGGACATTTTGGTATTATGAGGAAAATGGACGGTTGAAGTCCATAGATCATTTAAGAATGATCATACGTTCACAAATGTTAAAAACGGGTGTTTTATGAACTAAGCTGATCGCTTCATTCTAGAGTGATCATCAATGTACCTGATCTTGATTGAGATGGACGTGAGGGCATTTTATGCCTTTCTTAGATGTTTTTTATTAACACACTAATCTCGCTTGTAAGCGGCAAGCGAGTATTTTTTGCTTCTTGTAGAAGAAATTAAAATGAGAAACTTTCACTCTATGTTCTGATTTTAGTTCCAAAACAGTAAAATTTTAATATAATCTTATAAAAATGAAATATCAAAATTAAAAGGCTCATTCAGAAGCTCAAAATTAAGTGCTTTTTTGAGGTAATATGTGCATCTATAAAGTGCGCAAAATGTATTGGTTTATCAAGATAATTTAGCGTTATTCATATTGAGTTCCCCCCGAATATCGTCAAATTTTCTTATTTCAGACCTGTTTCATATTGAATCAATAAAATTTACTTGCTTGCATGTCATAAGCGGGGTTGGCGTGTGAATAAAATTGTTAAAGAAAGAACTAAAAAGTACCTTTTATGAACCGTTTCAAGTGCCAAGGGTTGTTGTAGGGGGCTGGTAAATATAATGATGGTGCTGACTTGCTCCTTCATAAGCAAAAAAGGATAGATTCTGAAATTTAAATCTAAGCTTTTTTACCCCTCCTTAATTCTTATCTGTAGAAAAAATTGGTTATTTCATTTTTTTAAGTTTTTCTTTTACAGATTAATAAATGACTTAATAAATGACCGTTAGAGATACAAAAGTCTCCGTTAGAAAACATTTTTACGAATAGGGAAGGTTATTTAAATCTGAAAGAATTGGGAAGTGCTACGGAAATGGCTTTTTTCATAACAGTAGGTAGTGCTTCTTCGGCAAGATGTTGAATGTTACACCACCAACCATTTTCACAATTCATTTCATGAATATCCTCAGTATAGTAAACATCGAGTTTTAGAGAAAAGTGAGTAAAAACATGCGTAATTTGTCCTTTGAATTGCCAATTGGCAGTAAAGGGTGCATTTTGGAGCCCATTTTCGTTGTTTATGCCAATATTGTTAGGAATTTGGGTCATTCCACCAAGGAGCTTTTGCGTCTGTCGTTTTTCCAAATAAATTTGTCTCTTTTTATTAAGAGCCACAAAAGCAATACCTGTTTTTGAAGGGCGTTCTTTTTTAGGGGCTTTGACTGGAAAAGATTCCGGTTGTTGCGTCTTTGCTGCTTTACATAAACATTGAAGAGGGCAGGTATAACAAGATGGTTTGCGTGGAGTACAAACTGTTGCTCCTAAATCCATCATTGCTTGAGCAAAGTCACCAGGACGATTTAAAGCAGTAATTTTTTGTGTTTTTTCTTTAATTTCAACTTTTGCTTTTTGTAATATTGAAGTGATAGCAAAAAGGCGCGCTACCACACGTTCGACATTACCATCAACCACTGCTACAGGGTGATTAAAAGCAATTGAAGCAATGGCTGCGGCAGTATAATCTCCAATGCCGGCTAGAGTTCGCAATTCTTTTACAGATTGTGGAAATTGTCCCGCGTAGTTTTCAACAAGCTGTTGCGCACATTTTTTAAGATTACGTGCGCGTGAATAATAACCAAGTCCAGCCCATGCTTTCATGATGTCATCTTGTGAGGCTTTTGCTAAAGAGGAAAGATCAGGCCATAGTTTCAGAAACTTTTTAAAATAAGGCTTAACTGTTTCAACGGTTGTTTGTTGAAGCATGATTTCAGAAAGCCAAACTTGATAAGGATCAGGACGGATACCTTGTTTTTGCTTTTCGGGGGTAATCCGCCATGGGAGATGTCTGTGATTTTGATCGTACCAAGCAAGGAGGTGCGAAGAAATTTCATACATGATTGTTTTCAAGCATAGGAAGATATAAAATGCAAAAGAAAAAATTATTTATTTTGTTGATCTTTCATAAATTGAGGAGGCAATAATTTTTAGATGAAACAAATGATTTTAATTTAGTAAGCGATTGAACAATGATCTAAAAATGAGAAAACAACTTAAAAAACATATCTTTTATTCTCTTTCTGAGACGGTATACAAAATACTTGATCCAGTTTTACGCAAACGGACAGGGCTTAATGTAGCGCTTATAGAACATTGGCCACAAATTGCGGGCTATGATATCAGTGAACATACAATGCCGCTTAAAATTATTTGGAAACGTCGTGCAGATCAAGATGATGTTTTTCAGCCAGCAACACTTGTTGTCGCATGTGAAGGATTTGCTGCGTTAAAATTGATGCATGAAACAGAGGAATTACTTCATAGAATTAACGGATTTTTTGGCTATATTGCTATTGATCGCATCAAGATTGAGCAAAGGAGTATGACGGTTTTTATGAATCACTTGCCTCTAAAATCGTCTTTGAGTGAACAAGACAAAAAATGCGTGGGAGAAATGCTTGAAGGAATTGAAGATAAAAGCTTGCGCCAATCACTTTATAAACTTGGCTGTTGCATTTTTTGGGAAAAAAATAATAAATAGCAAGATATTTTATATATTTTTCTTTAATATATGAGAAAGCGTTGGATTCTTATTCGTTAATAACAACAGAAAAGTATTATTTATGGTAAAATATCGTTCTTTTTTATCTTTCGGGATAATTTTTCTCTTCATAACGATTGTACAAAACAGTGTAACAGTTGCTTTAGCGCGTGATCCCAAACCAGTGGCAACTGTTGATATGGAAGAGATTCTCCAATCGGGTAAAGTAAAGGATCGCTTTGAGGGAGAGGCGGATGCACCAGTCGTCATTGTTGAGTATGCTTCGTTGACATGTACCCATTGTGCGCATTTTTATAATGATATACTTCCTCAAATTCGTAAAAAATATATCAAAACAGGAAAAGTAAAACTGATTTTCCGCGATTATGCTTTTGATCCTCGGGCAACAGCAGGTTTTATGTTGGCACAGTGTGCACCAGAAGATCGCTATTTTCCTTTGATAGAAGTTTTATTTCAAAAACAAAATGAATGGGCTTTCGGAAAAGATGCTCTAACACCATTGAAAAAAATTGGCTTAATGGCTGGTTTTACAGATGAAAGTTTTACTGCATGTTTGAAAAATCAAGCCATTTTAGATGAAGTGAATGCATCCTTTGAGCGTGGTAAAAAACTTGGTGTTACAGCAACGCCTACTTTCTTTATTAATGGTAGTAAATATGAAGGTGCCATGAAAGTAGAAGACTTTTTTTCGGTGATTGATAGTTTTCTTAAAAAATGAATCTTAATCTTCCAGAAGATGGATAGTGATACTTTTAGTCATTATCGCTTTTGGAAGGATTAATATTATGCATTTATGAAGCAATATTTTTTGTTGAGCCGATTTTGAATCAAATCATTGCTTTTAAGTGAGCCTAGGTTGAATGATGTTTTGATGCTGATATGGGAGGATTTGTACAATGAAAAAATGGGTTTATAGTTTTGGAGATGGAAAGGCAGAAGGAAGTGCAAGTGAGCGTAATCTTCTCGGAGGTAAAGGGGCTAATTTGGCAGAAATGAGTAATCTTGGTTTGCCCGTACCACCCGGATTTACGCTGACAACAGAAGTTTGTAATTTTTATTATGCCCATGACAAATCATATCCAGAAGAGCTACAGGAATCTGTTAAGCAAGCACTAAGACGCATTGGTGAACAAACAGGGCGTGAATTTGGGAGTGAGCAAAAGCCACTTTTGCTTTCTGTTCGTTCAGGTGCTAGAACTTCTATGCCAGGGATGATGGACACAGTGCTTAACCTTGGCATGAATGATGAGACTGTAAAAGCCATTGCTTTACAAGCTAATAATGAACGTTTTGCTTATGATAGTTATCGGCGTTTTATCCAAATGTATTCTAACGTTGTTTTGGGGTTAGATCATGCGTATTTTGAAGAA
The DNA here is from genome assembly GCF_042194175.1 of Bartonella sp. MR168JLCBS. Classification (NCBI taxonomy): domain Bacteria; kingdom Pseudomonadati; phylum Pseudomonadota; class Alphaproteobacteria; order Hyphomicrobiales; family Bartonellaceae; genus Bartonella; species Bartonella sp. MR168JLCBS. The sequence continues at coordinate 122,309 of NZ_JBHIMP010000002.1, forward strand.
ATTCTTGATGAAGCAAAAGTACGCAATGGTTACACTATTGATACAGAAATGACAGCAGGTGATTGGAAGAATATTATTACTTCTTATAAAGCATATGTTGAAGAAAAATTAGGAAAACCTTTTCCACAAAATCCTGAACAGCAGTTATGGGGAGCAATTGGAGCCGTTTTTTCAAGTTGGATGACAGCACGTGCAGTTACCTATCGCCGTTTACATAATATTCCTGAAAGTTGGGGAACGGCAGTTAATGTGCAAGCTATGGTTTTTGGCAACATGGGTGAAGATTCGGCAACAGGTGTTGCTTTTACACGCAATCCATCGACAGGGAAAAAAGAACTTTATGGTGAATTTTTAGTTAATGCGCAAGGGGAAGATGTTGTGGCGGGCATTCGAACACCTCAAAATATTACAGAAAATGCGCGTATTGTTGCTGGTTCAAATAGGCCGTCATTAGAAAAAATTATGCCTGAGGCTTTTTTGAAATTATGTCAGATAGCGCAGAAGCTTGAGCAGCATTATCGGGATATGCAAGATCTCGAATTTACCATTGAAAAAGGTAAATTATGGATGCTTCAGACTCGTTCAGGAAAACGCACGGCTCGTGCGGCTCTCAAGATAGCAATTGAAATGGTTGAAGAGGGGTTAATAAACCATGAAGAGGCTGTGATGCGTATTGATGCAAAGTCGCTGGACCAACTTTTGCATCCAACACTTGATCCCAAAGCAGAACGTTCTATTATAGGACGTGGTTTACCTGCTTCTCCTGGAGCCGCAACTGGTGAAATTGTTTTTACTTCAGAAGAGGCAGAAACGGTGTCGGCGGAAGGTCGCAAAGTTATTTTGGTCCGTGTAGAAACAAGCCCAGAAGATATCCATGGTATGCATGCTGCAGAAGGAATTTTAACAACGCGTGGCGGTATGACAAGTCACGCTGCTGTTGTTGCGCGGGGGATGGGGAAACCATGTATTTCTGGTGCTGGAAGTGTGCGGATTGATTATAACACAAATACGCTGTTTGCTTCAGGAGAAAGCTTTAAAAAAGGTGATATTATTACAATTGATGGTGGAAGTGGAGAAATTTTCAAAGGGAAAGTTGCAATGTTGCAACCTCAGCTTTGCGGAGACTTTGCAAAATTAATGGAATGGGCTGATGGAATGCGGCGTCTCAAAGTTCGCGCTAATGCTGATACACCATCTGATGCCCGTATGGGGCGTTCCTTTGGGGCTGAAGGTATAGGTCTTTGCCGTACGGAGCATATGTTTTTTTCTGATGAACGTATCGTTGCCATGCGTGAAATGATTTTAAGTCATGATGAAAATGGTCGTCGTAAAGCACTAGATAAGCTTTTGCCAATGCAGCGTTCAGATTTTAGTGAATTATTTGAAATTATGTGTGGTTTACCTGTTACTATCCGCTTGCTAGATCCACCATTACATGAATTTTTACCTAAAACGAAAACAGAAATTCTTGATGTTGCAACAGCTATGGGTGTTTCTGCTGAAGTGCTTGCTGAACGCGCTCAGCAGTTGCATGAATTTAATCCTATGCTTGGATTACGTGGATGCCGTTTAGCTATTACTTATCCTGAAATTGCAGAAATGCAAGCGCGGGCGATTTTTGAAGCAGCAGCAGAAGCTGCCCAAAAATCTGGGTCTCCTGTTATGCTTGAAATTATGGTGCCACTTGTTGCGCTTAAATCTGAACTCGATTTTGTAAAAGCACGTATTGATCAGGTTGCTGAGGAAGTGATGAAAGAAAAGGGAAGCACTATTCAATATATGGTTGGGACGATGATTGAGCTTCCAAGGGCGGCGCTTCGAGCAGATGAAATTGCTGAAACTGCTGAATTTTTTTCATTTGGAACAAACGATTTGACACAAACCACTTTTGGGATTTCCCGTGATGATGCTGCTCCTTTTTTGGCAACCTATTTTCAAAAAGGTCTTTTAGAGCAAGATCCTTTCGTGTCTATTGACTGTGATGGAGTAGGAGAACTTATTACCATTGCTGCACAGCGTGGACGATCAAAGCGTGCAAAAATAAAATTAGGAATTTGCGGTGAACATGGAGGCGATCCGGCCTCTATTGCTTTATGCGAAGAAAATAACCTAGATTATGTTTCGTGTTCTCCTTTTCGAGTACCAATTGCTCGTTTAGCAGCAGCCCAGGCCGCAATAGCAAAAAGGATATAATGGGTTAATATTTTTTTGTTGTATAGTTATTACTGAAATAATTTTTTATATATTCTTTTATTTTCTTTAATAAAGGAAATAAAATTGCTTCTAAAATGCACGATAAGTTATGTTACGCGAGAAAGTGTATTTTTGAGAGGTTTATGAGAGAAAATATAAAGCAGGATAGACAAAGATGTATTATTAATACACTTTCTATTGACGAACCTCTTGATAGAGAGAAACGTGTTATTGTGCAGTCAATTTACACGTTTGCTTTTTTATAGGGTAATGGACTCCTCACGCAAAATAGAATGCTCCAAACAAATGCATTTTTTTTGCACATCATGCTGTTTGAGATAGACATCTCTCAGTGGATGCCCCATTTCACATTGACATTCGTGGAATGGGGATTATGTAAAACTCCCCGTAAGTTTATAAAAATCTTCCCAAAGTATATAAACTCTACTATGCGCTATCATCTTTACATTCTTGAAGGAATATCAAAGTTATACAATATGTTGATTTATAATGATAATTTTTTATTTCTCATATTGAACGAAAGCTGTAAATATCACAAGATTGTCTCATTTCAACTTCTTTGATAATGAATCAATTAAAACCATGTTTTTTGCATATTACAGGCGGAATTAGCGTCTATGGATAAAAAAATAAAGCAAGGATATGCTTCTTCAAGTGTCAAGAGCTGTCACAAATTGAAGGTAGGTAGTGTGTAATGGTGCTGGTTTGCTTCTTCACAAGCGTAAAGATGACAGCGCACAGTGAGGCTGCTATTATTATTCACGGGCCGTTGTTGCGAAATGGGCTTGGGTGCTTTAGAAATGTTTTTTTAAGAAAGATCGTGAATGGCAATCCACGTATATTCCGTTTAGGACATTTTGTTTTACGTGAGGGGGGGCCCAAAAAGACGCGAGCTAAATAAAAGCATGAGGCAATAGGTAATCTCCATTATTTTAAAGACATTGCTTTAGATGTCTTTGAAAGTCGTAAAGCTAAATTAAAAGGAAATGGCAAAGATGAAAACTGGTTTCTACCCTTAAAATTTCATATTCTTCCCAAATTAGACTGTCTCTCTGTTTCAGAGATTATACAAACAGAGATGTGCAATGCTCTTGCCTCCATTTGGCATACAAAAGCTATAACAGTTGAGAAAGTACTAAACTGTCTTAACATTTGCTTCAAACATACTGCTGCGTTAGGTTTGGATGTTGATTTTTAGACGACACCAAAAGCACACGCTCTCTTAGAAAACAACGTCATAAAACACAAAACTTTCCAGCAATAGATTGGAGAGAAGTGCCGGTTTTTTATCAGACACTTTGCAAAACAACAAGCATAACACAACTAGCTTTACGTCTACTTATCCTTACAGGTGTTTGCACAAATTCTTTGCGTCATATTTATAAAGATCAAATTGACGATAAGATGTGGACAATTCGTGGCTCGAGAATATGAAAGGTTTACATGATACTACAATAAAATTTCGTGTCCTTTTATCATCAGAAGTAATAAAAATGCTAGAACAAGCGCGTTTGTTATTTTGCAATATTTCTTTTTCTGCAATTGGTTGTGGTTTTCTTACAGCAGATTGTATGGCGCAATATATAATGTGTAAGAAAACCATTCTGATTGATTGAATATAAGAGGGCTTGAGATGAAGGAATGTTTGGGGGGGCATTAAACAAGCGAAAGATGAATTATCATTATAAATTAAGAGATTATTTTTATAGTATAGATGATTAGCCTCAATTTAATAAACCAATTTCGCGCATTTTCATTAAAATTGTGTGATTAATTTTACCTGTTACAGGAAGATCAAACATTTTTTGAAACTGTTTTAAGGCTTCTATCGTCTTTTGATCTTCTATTCCTGTGACAATAACCTCTTCATTCCCAAAAATATGTAAAGCTTTTTGCACTTGTATAATATCTTCGACAGAAGGCTCTGAAATAGCTTCTTTTAAGTGCGTCATATTTTTTGTTTCTATTTCGCTCTGCTTAATTAATATCGCAATTTCATCTGTTGTGGGATTAGATAGAGCATTCTTTTGCATTCTCTGAGCAGTTTGTTGTTTCCATAAAGTGATAGCTCGGCGTGTTTTAGGTCCTTCCAGTCCATCTAAAGGTCCATCATAAAGTCCTAATTTTACTAGTTCTTTTTGCTTTTCCAGAATGCTTGCTGATTGAGGAGGTAAAGGTGAATTTGTATGGTGATGACTTGGAGAATGTAGAGAAGTTACACGAGAGAGTTCTTGTGATTTTGCTTCTTTTTCCAATAAAGTAGAGCTCTTCCCTATACTTTGAACGGAGGAAAATTTCATTTGAGTTAAAATATTTTGATGCGTTGTCATTTGCGAAAATAAAGCATTAAATGAAATAAATAAAAAACTAATGCTAAAAAGAAGAGATCCAACAAAAAATAAAGTATTTTTTCGTGTATAGAAATAAAGAGTTTTTGCTATCCAAAAAATAAAATGAAAAATTATAAGAAGAAGTGTTATAACAATACTACTATAGTATTTACGGTGTTTTACAGTTTTTTTTCGGGTCGTCTTTCGTTTTGTTGTCATCATTTTTATTTTCAGTTGCGTTTATGTTTCACAAAGAAACGAATGCAAATTAGTTCTTACTTTTCGCTAGAGAGAAATGCATTTACATTATTGTTTTTTCCTTTCAAACTCCTAGAATAAGCAGCTTCATTCTATCAATGTATAAGTTGATCAATCAACAAGAGCTCTTATCAATTTTTATTAATTTCAGATTTTACAAATCTTTCAATATGTATAAAGAGAACATCGAATGATTAACGTTCAAGAGCATTTTAGTGTTTGCAAACTGCATTATCACATATAATCATCTCAATAATAATATCACGTTATTCTTCATTTTTGGCGCAGATGTTTGCCTATCATTTAAAAACAAGTTAGAGACTATTTTTCTATAACGTTAAAAAGATAAGAGTCATTATATTCTTTACAATTTACATATATAGGGTTACTTTTCTGTAAACGGTTTGGTGAGAATACTGGTCTCTTAAGGTTATTATATTTTGGTGGAGCTACTTTTGTATCAATTAAATTGATGTTTACAATGTTATAGAAAAACTTGTCTTGAGATCTTGAGATGGAGTTATAAGAGATGAAGCTATTGTTTGATCTTTTGATCGACATATTGATCATGTTGGTGATGTTCTAGTAAAAATTTTATAGATAATATAAATATTTTATCACTACTAGAGTCAGAATAACAGAGTCTGACTCTTTTTAGTCTTTTCAACTAAGCTAAGATGATGAACTATTATTTAAAATAAGTATGTACACAATATGGAAAAGAAATTGGACTCTGTGTTTAATCCTTATCTCATTGCTACACTTTCTTGTGGAATAAAAGATTATAAATGTGGGGGGTACATTTCTTAACTCTTATGCACGATCATGGTTATATCTCTCATTTTTTATCATGGTATGTTCATTAATATGATCAGCCTGTAAGTGTATAATTGGGATGTTAAATTTTTACTGAATAGACAATGTATCCCATTTTATACAGCGGCATTGTGCCATATTTATAAAAAAGCCAATGATATAGATCCAATAAATGAATACTCAATTTTATAAAAAACAAATTTTATAAATTGTTTATAAAGAAACAGTGTATAAAATGTTTCTTTTATTGTATTTACCACTGCGGTACATTGATTGCCCATGATACGTTTTTTAATCAAATTATCATTTTTTTTATTTTTTATTTTTGTCATTATTTCATTTTTTGTAGCAAATCCAACCAGTGACTATTCTTTTAGCCCCAAAAATAATGAGACAACAACGAGCGATGTGATTAGGTCATTTAAAGAAGCTTTAAATGACCTAGGAGCATTTTGTGACCGTAATATAGAAACCTGCAAAGTAGGAAAATCATTTTTAAGTTCACTTGGTGAACGCGCATATTACGGTGCAAGAGCTGCTTATGAATATTTAGGCAACATATTAGGGAACAACAATAATATCAGAGATTTCCCTTAATGTTTCTTGCAAAATCGCAATACAAGAGTTCTTACAAAACCATACAATGTTATCTTGAAATAAGGATTTTTAACGTTCTTCGTGTTATTTATGTTAGGAAGAATAAATATTTATTTTTTATAAGTGTATTTAAGAATGATTATTCAAACAAAACAGGACTAAAATAATGGCGGAAACAATCGGTAATATCATAGAGAACTTTTCGCTTTTGGATAATTGGGAAGACCGTTATCGTTATGTCATTGAGCTTGGCCATGAATTGCCACCTTTTCCGGAAAGCGCTCGAAACGATGCTCACAAAGTTCCTGGTTGTGTTAGCCAAGTGTGGCTTTTATCTTCACGTAATAACTCAGAAGATCCAATATTGACGTTTCAAGGTGATTCCGATGCTCATATTGTGCGTGGACTCATTTACATACTTCTTGCTTTTTATTCAGGCAAAAAAGCTTCTGAAATTCGCAATTCCGATGCTCAAGAGCTCTTTGAAAAACTTGGTTTAAATGAAAATCTTACACCACAACGATCAAATGGTCTGAAATCAATGATTAAACGGATTCGTAACGAAAGCTATGTATAATCCCCTTGATAGAAATTGCTATATATACAAAAGCTTCACACAAAACATGTATACTGAAATCAAATTTATACACGAAACCATTTTTTCGCAAAATAAGATTATTTAGTTTTTTTCCGTTTACTTTTGCGTCCAAGACCCATTTCTTTGGCCAAAGCTGATCGTGTTTTTGCATAATTAGGCGCCACCATAGGATAAGAACTATCTAACTGCCATTTTTCACGATACTCCTCTGGCAACATTCCATAATGTGTCATGAGATGACGCTTTAGAGATTTAAATTTTTTCCCATCTTCAAGGCAAATGAGATAATCAGGAAATACTGAACGCTTTGGATTAACGGCAGGCCTTTGTTTTTCAACTTCGACTTCTGTTAACTCTAAATTCCCTGCTTTACGAAAAGCAGCATGGACATCAGCAATTAAACTTGGCACTTCAGTCGGTCGAATAGAATTATTACTCACGTAGGCAGCAACAATATCAGCAACCAATGTAATAACTAAATTGCTTTCAGTCTCTAAGACTGCACGATGTTCCATTCTTGTTTCCTTTAATTTAAAATTGAGTAATTCAAAATCGAGATATAGTGCATATACTCATGATATAAAGATCTCATGCACATGAGCTTCATATTGTACAAAAATCTTTTTTGTCAATTCAATTATTCTATAAAATTGCCAAAACACAAAAAAATCAAATAAATACCTCTTTTTTGTCATAATATAAAATAAGAAAAACGAAATTATTACATGCTAAAATATATTTTTATCCTATAACATATCATACATAACATACAATACATCACAAATATAAAAAAATATAGGATAAAATTTATTTATTTTTTTTGAGAACGTAAAAATAAAATTACTAATTATAAAAATATAATATATAAATTAGTATTTTTTATTTTGAATACTTATAATTTAGTAATTTTATTTTTCTAAATTTTAAATTTATTTTTATTATTTATATTTATTAAATTTAATAATAAATAACGTACTATATTATAAATAAGACACAATAGCATTACTTATAATATAAAACTATTCATTAAAACGACATAGAATATTTTTATGTTTTATACATTAATAAAAATACTTTAAATATAGTTATTAATTTCTATAAAATTATAATATTATACTGTTTCAAAAAAAATCAATTCTTTTTCTCATAGTTTAATTGTCTTACCAATCACTTTCATTATAAAAGTGGTATTATATCCCTAGAAAACAATAGCTGTGATATGTAATGGACAGAAAGGTATTAGTTTTAAAAATTATCATGGCGCTATTTTTACAAGTGAATAGAACTTATAGATTTTTACACTTGCATCAATAATTATGATTCTAACATATAAACGAAGCTGCTAACATATTTTAATATAGGATTGTGTATGACCCGCACTTTTGCAATTCCTCCCAAAGCATTTAGAATCACTCATAAGGAAATATATCATGGTATTTTTCGTGATGATCCCTATCATTGGCTACGTGCGTCTAACTGGCAAGATGTTTTTAAAAATCCTAACTGTCTTGATCCAAATATTCGACATTATCTTGAAAAAGAAAATGCTTATCAATCAGCTCAAATGGCTGATACAAAACCATTACGAGATTTGCTTTTTACCGAAATGAAAAACAGGATCCAAGAGAATGATAGTTCTGTTCCTATAAAACATGGTCCTTTTGCTTACGGATTCTCTTATGTTACCGGAGGTCAACAACCGCATTATTTTCGGACACCAAGGAATGGCGGAGAAAAAACCGTTTACCTTAACGGTGATGTCTTGGCAGAAGGCAAAGAATATTTCAAATTTGGTTCAGTTCAAGAATCTCCTGACCATACACATGTGGTATGGACCTATGATGACAAAGGATCAGAATTCTATACAGCTAAAATTCGTAATTTTGAGACATTGTCTGACTGTATGGATACAATTACTGATACATCTGGTCAAATTGTATGGGATGCTAGATCTGAAGGTTTTTTCTATACTAAAATGGATAAAAATCACCGACCTTCAGAGCTCTATTATCACCGATTAAACACTGATCAATCACAAGATAAGCTTATTTTTCGCGAAGACAATCCAGGTTTTTTCTTAGATGTAAGCGGCTCTAAGCTTAATGATATTATTTATATTAATATTCATGATCATGAAACATCAGAGATCTGGTTGATTCCTGCTGAGGCGCCTTTTACTACTCCCCAATGTGTACGGAAACGACAAAAAGGTATTGAATATTCACTTACAGAAGGTGGTGATGTCTTTTATATTCTGACCAATCTAGATAATGCAAAAGATTTCAAAATTATGGTAGCGCCATATACATCTCCACAATCAGAAAATTGGTCTGAGTTTGTCCCACATCAGCTTGGGTGCCTAATATTATCCCATGATGCTTATCAAGATTTTCTTGTCTGGATCGAACGTTTTGAGGGGCTTCCACGTATAAAAGTAATGGAACGTACCACTAAAAAAGTTAATTCCATTGCTTTTACTGAAGAGGCTTATTCTTTAGGTCTACAAGGGGTTGCAGAATATAACAGTCCAACTATTCGTTTTTCCTATTCGTCTATGACAACACCTGATCAAGTGTTTGATTATGAGATGAAAAGTCGTAAACGAATGCTTTTAAAAACGCAAATAATTCCCTCTGGGCATAATAAAGATGCATATGTAACACGACGTATTACAGCAATAGCAGACGATGGTGAGAAGATTCCTATTTCACTTTTTTATCACGAAAACACTCCTCTTGATGGTGGTGCGCCTTGTCTTCTTTACGGTTATGGTGCTTATGGGATCTCTATTCCTGCCAGTTTCAATAGTAATGTACTTTCTCTAGTAAACAGAGGTTTTATTTACGCGATTGCTCATATTCGCGGAGGAAAAGAAAAGGGAGTAGAATGGTATGAGAAAGGAAAACATCTCTTTAAGCACAATACATTTACAGATTTTATTGCTTGTGGACGTTACCTTGTAAACAATAAATTCACTTCTCACGACCGGCTTATTGCTTATGGTGGTTCAGCAGGGGGGATGTTGATGGGAGCCATTGCCAATATAGCTCCACAGGATTTTGCTGGAATCGTAGCGAATGTGCCTTTTGTTGATGTCTTAGCGACAATGTTAGATGCTTCATTGCCACTCACACCTCCAGAATGGGCCGAATGGGGGAATCCTCTTGAATCAGAAGAAGATTATAAGCTTATTGCTTCCTATTCACCCTACGATAATGTCAAAGCTCAAAACTATCCCCCTATACTTGTGATGGCAGGATTAACAGATCCTCGTGTAACTTACTGGGAGCCTGCAAAATGGGTGGCAAAATTACGAGACTTAAAAACAGACGATAATGCAATTTTATTACGTATTAATATGGATTCGGGGCACGCTGGTGCAGCTGGACGTTTTTCAAAGCTAGAAGAAGTTGCCTATATCTATGCATATATTCTCAAGATAGCAGGAAAAGGCTGTTGCTAATCCATAATATCTTTGTTTGAAAGTCCCCGATAATTTATTGGATTATAGGGACTTTCATACACTAAAAAAATTATCTAGATAGCTTAAAATTCACATTCTTCATAAAGTTTCAAAACATAGTCCCAATTAATTAAATGGTCTACAAAGGATTCGAGGTACTTCGGTCGAGCATTGCGATAATCAATGTAATAGGAATGTTCCCACACATCGACACCCAAAATAGGTCGAGCATTGTGAATTAAGGGATTTTCGCCATTAGGTGTTTTCATAATTTCAAGCTTGCCATCTTTAACAGCAACCCATGCCCATCCAGAACCAAATTGGGCACTAGCAGCAGCAATAAAATCAGCGCGGAATTTGTCGTAACCACCTAGATCAGTGTCAATAGCTTTTGCTAACTTTTCAGGAAGTTTTTGGCCACCCCCATCTTTTTTCATCCAAAGCCAAAAGTGGTTATGATTGTAATACTGTGCTGCATTATTAAACAAACCAATATTTTTTCCAAAACTTTTTTTAACAATATCTTCAAGGCTTTCATTTTCTAAGCCTAACTCTTTCACAAAATTATTGGTATTGTTAAGATAAGCGAGGTGATGCTTATCATGATGATATTCAAGCGTTTCGCGTGACATATAAGGTGAAAGGGCATCGTAATCATAAGGCAACGGGGGCAATTCAAAAGCCATTAAAAATCTCCTCGATTCTAATTGTTAAGCTTATTTCATAAGTCTAATTTGCCATTTACAGAATTGAAAAGCAAATGTTGAATACCTATTTGTGTGAAATTAATTTTAATATCTCTCTTTTTGTAAAAGGAGCTTTTAGGAAATGTATGCTAATCAATCAAAAAAGGCATTAGTCTATATAAAGATTGTTTCTGAAGATTTTTTTACATCTATGAACCGATAAAAATATCATTATCTTTTGAATAAAAAGTAAATAGAAATAGCTATTATCCCTTGTTCTTATATCTTTATTTTTTCAAATGCCAGATAAAATATTTTTAATTTTTGCAAAATTCTTCTAACCTATTAGGTGTGTCATAGTGTTTGCAATAGAATATTTAAGTGTTATTTTTAGGAGATATTTTTCAATGTGCTTGATTTCATTTTATGGCGCTACTCATGAATAATATAATGTAAAAACCAGTGGACATTATCATCTTTACGCTTAATGAAAGAGCACAGCAACTATCACACACTTTACCAGTTTCCAATATGGTGACAGCTTTTATCTTAATGAAGCAAGATGAGATTGGAATATATCAAGAAAAGTAAATCATATGCTAATTTATTAGATACATGAGTAAACTACAAGATTTTCATTTTCTGTTCCTAAAAAATCAATACAAAGAGCAAAATAATTATTGGTGGATAAATGTTTTCTATTTGTGTTAAAAGTACAACAGTATATCAATTTCTGCTACGAATTTGTATTGATGCAATGCCATACAAGACTCAGGCACTTTATGATAAATCAGGCACTTTATGATAAAAAAGTAAGGTCTTTGATTTTCAGATATTGCGTCCAATCACAGGAATCGCTATAAGGTGCAAGAGTCGCTATAAAGCGTGTTTTTTTGGGGTATAGCCAAGCGGTAAGGCACCGGTTTTTGGTACCGGCATTCCCTGGTTCGAATCCAGGTACCCCAGCCAATTCTGGTGAAATTAGTTATCAAATTTCAGCTTGAGAGAGTGGATTACCCCCTTAACCATCTGTTGCTATTCATAGCAAGTATGGTAAGCTGAAAAATACCCATTTGTAGCGGGTTAGCTCTAAATATGGTAAGGTTTTCTTTTACTATAGCTATCGCTCAAAGAGCTCTTTTAAAAGATTCTTTTCTATAAGACGAGGGATAAATGATTTATGCGCACTTGCTTTAGAAAAACTATTTGACTGGATTTTGTGCTCTATAGCAACACCAGCGGGTGATTTTCCGTATTCCACCATCTTCATTACGCCGAACAGCGTAGCAATAATGCTGATTAGGAAACACATGCCGCTGCATGTCACGTACCATACCAGCAGCATGTCCATAGGGTGCCACACAATCAATAAACCACATATATTCTCCGCCTTGCCAATCCGCATCGGACAAAAGCTCTCCCTTTTCAAGCATAGATTGATGATTTTTTTCATCTAAAAAAGCCCAAGTGATAAAGGCGCAAAATTCTCCACGTTCATTTTTATAGAGTTTATATTGCCCAGTTTGTAAAGCTGGTCCTAAATTTCGGTCTATATCCCAGATTCGCCAGCGGCGGTATAAGGGAGATGTAAGCATTAAAACAACCATAGCTCCTAACGCTGTAAGAGGATCTATGAGTGAAGGTGATGAATTTTCATTTACAGACATTATCTTTCCTTTAGGGACTGTTCTAAAATTTTGGTGATAGGTTCAAAGAAATAAGAAATGAGACGCCGTTTTGAGGTAATGACATCCGTTGTCACAGTCATGCCAGGGATAAATTTAAGATGTTTGTTATTCAAAGTGATGTGATCTTGGTCAATTTTGATTAAAACAGCATAGACACCATTAATTTCTTTATCATAGCGTGCTGTAGCGCCTACATTAACGACTGTACCGTGGATAACACCGAAACGTTCAGGCGGAAAGGCAGAAAACTTGATGTAAGCACGTTGGCCCTTTTCTAAAAAACCAATATCTCGATTATCAAAAAATGCTTCAATAATGAGACCACCCGCACCAGGGACAATACGCATAAGAGTTTTTCCAGCCTCTACAAAGCCGCCCAAAGTATGGATACTTAAATCATCGATACGTCCATCAACAGGTGCATAAAGTGATAAGTGGTCAAGATGGTATTGAGTGCTATCAAGCTTTGCTTTTAATCCTTGAAGATTCAGTTCTGTTTCACGCGAAAGTTGGCGATAGCGGGCGATTTCATCGGAAATGAGACTTTTCCGTTGTTGGCGGAGGGTGTTTATTTCGGCGGCATTTTCTTCCAAACGTCTTTGATTGGTTAAAATTTCATGCTCGACATTTTTAAAGTCATGTAAACGCTCTAAATAAACGGCTTGGCTAATGACTTTTGTTTCCATCAGGCTTTTTGCAGCTTTTAATTTTCCTTGGCTTAATTGACGATCATCTTCCAACCTATCTAATTGCGCATGTTGTGTTGCACCGCTGCGCTCGACGCGGTCCGCTTGTGCTTTTAGCGCTCTTAATTTATCTTGGAGAGATTGAAGGGTAGCGCTAATGAGTTTTTCCCCTTCTATTCTTGCAGTCTGATTGCCAGAAGGAGGAGCTGGCAGATAGGCAAGCCCTTTGGTCACAAAATCTTCATCCAAAGGATCACTTTCATGCAAAGCTGTTAAAATAGCTGTTGCAATTTGTGCTTGAAGGGTTTGTTGCGCGATATCTGCTTGAACACGTGCACACTCATTGAGGGCTTCACGGGGATCTAATTGAATAAGGAGATCGCCTTGATGAACAAATTGCCCTTCTTTTACAAGAATTTTCTCAATGCGTCCTGTATTTTGCGCTTGGACCAGCTGAACGTAAGCGGTGGGAATAACACTTCCTTGCCCCCGTGCAACAATCTCTGTTTTTGCGATAAAGCTGCCGATCACAATAAAGAGAAATAAAGCAATTAAAACAGCAACAACCATATGAAGCGTTGGTGACAAAGGGCGCAAATAGGGAGCTTTATCTGCCATTTTTTGCCTCCAAATCAGTAAAGTTTAAGACGGTTGCATGCTGAGGAAAGAGGTCACTTTTGTGGGTAATAACAAGAACAATACGTTCTTGCGAAAGTTTATATAAATGCTCAACAATTTGTGCACTGACAGTGTCATCCAATGCGGAAGTAGGTTCATCCAAAATAAGAAGGCTTGGGTTTATCAGAAAGAAACAAGCCAAAGCCAAGCGTTGGCGCTGACCACCTGATAAAAAACCACCTTGCTCTCCTACTTGAGTATTAAGTCCTAAAGGCAACTGAGCAATCAAATCATGGCAAGCACTAACATATAGTGCAGCGTCGATTTCATCTTTAGTGGCATCTGGTTTGGCAAGAAGCATATTCTCAAGAATGGTTCCGGAAAAAAGGCAAGGATTTTGAGGAAAATACGCAATTGTTTCACGCACGCTACGGACATCAAAATTCTGTAAAGGTTGTGCGTTAATCAATATCTTTCCGCTTGTTGGGGGGTAGAGCCCACAAAGGAGCTTCGCCAAGGTTGTTTTTCCGCACCCTGAAGGACCAAGTAACATAATCGGTTGCCTAGGTTGTAAACAGACATCAAGATGATTGATAATGGACTTATCTCCATAAGAAAAACAGAGATCCTTGGCTTCAAGATGAGGAGGAGCGCTGAGTTGAAGAGGCGGCTTTTCTTCTTCCCATTCTGAAGGGGAGTTAAGAATATCGCCCAAACGAAGACGAGAGATTTTCAAATGCTGCCATTCTTCCCATAGGGATGCAAGGCTTAAGATAGGACCAGAAACATTTCCAGCGAGGAGATGAAAGGCAATAAGTTGCCCTAGCGTAATCTGGTTTTGAAGAACTGCCTGAGCACCAAAAAAGATAATAAAAATAGTGAAAAGATCACCAAAAATATGGCTCATGGCTCCATTGAGAAGATGCAATTTACTGGTTGTAAGGCTTTGATCTAAACTACGGGCTAAAGTTTCTTGCATGCGTATTGTATGGGCTGGCTCCTTTACATGCGCTTTTATGGCTTCAAGATTGGTAAAACTTTCAATGAGGCGCGATTGATGGGCAGCTTGCAGAGTGAAAGCACGGCGTAATTGGCGGCGCAAGAAGGGACCGACTAGCGCTAAAGAGCCCATTTGCAAGGGTAAAATGATAAGGACAATAAAGGTCAGTTTCGGACTAATGGAAAAGAGTGCCGCAAGATAAATGATTGCGAACAGAACATTTAGAACAGTTGTGGCGATGGTTCCTGTTAGAAAACCGCGAATTGTATCAACCTCTCCGATTCGCGTGAACAGTTCCCCCACTTGCCAAGTGCGTAAAGTGGGCAAGGAAAGGCTTAACACATGGGTGTAAATGCGCCGTCCAAATTCTAGCGTAAGCCGATTGGCTAAATAAGCTCCTAAGTAGCCTGATAGAGTGCTAAGAGCTGTGCTAAACAGCATGATAGCAACCATCAAGACAACGATAGCATAGAGACTTTCAATACGCTGAAAAGGGAGAATACGGTCGATAATCGCTTGAAAAATAAAAGGATTCACCAAGCCCAGCAAACGCAAAACAACAGCAACGCAACTGAGTTCGATAACATAATAGATATATTTCTTTGTTGTTCTTGTAAACCAAGAGAATGATACTAGTTTTTCTTGTGAATGACTCATTTGAATTTATGATTTTGTTTAAGAGAAAGAGCGATGGATGTCGCATATTTAAACAGTATTGTAAATAGTATTATATTTATACAAAATATACATTTTGTGTGAATGTAAATAGTATTATATTTATACAAAATATACATTTTGTGTGAATATAATATAAACAAAATGTATTTATTGTTTATACAGTATTTTTATTGTTATTTATACAAATTATATTTGATATTTTTTAAACAGCACAATAATGAAATTGTCACTGCATCATTTTGATACAGTTATTTTTAATAATTAAAAGGAGACTAAAAATGGCTAGTTCAAGCTCGTCACATGACTCGAAGCTTTCATGTAGCCCTTCGGGTTATTGGAACGAAATAAAAACAACAGGAACAGTAGGAGGAGAGGTAGGCACAGTTGTTGGGGCAGCTGGAGGATCTGTGCTTGGAGCAGTCGCAGGAACAGCTGCGACAGTTGGAACAGCCGGTATAGGTGCAGCGACGATCCTTCCGTTGGCTGCAGCAGGTTCTGTAGTAGGTGCAGCAGGCGGTGCTCTCAGTGGCTCTTTATTAGGAGCAGGCGTGGGAGCTATACATCATACTTATCTTTGTTTCCGGTAAATTATGAAATATTTAGCAATATATATCTAAATTTATGATAATATTGTAGACATGTTATCAGTAAACATGTCTACATATCACTGATAAAATAATATATATTTTAATTAAGAAATTTTAAGTGTTATGGATAAGTTAAATATTATTAATAATTTATTTTTATCATTAAGCTCTATAGTTATATTTATATCTTTATTTAAATTATATTATGGATCTAAGTCGTATATTAAAAATAACATTATACAAAAATCATTAATAAGAGTAATTTCATTTTTTATATTATTCTTTATGTTGTTTTATTTCGTTAATTTTTATTTAATGGGGTTACTTAATAAAGATTATAAAATATTTTATATATATATATTATTTTTTAAAATATATTTTAATGGAAATATTATAACTGATATTACTTTTATTGTTAAAAACGCATTGTTTGCAACAAATATTTTTGTACTTTTAAGTATATATTTTTATAAATTAAATTTTCCTACTTGGTGGCAGTCTATAAAATTAGGATCAGTTATCATTATTACATACTGTATAATATATTTTGGACTTTATTATTTGTTTAATTAGTATCAATTATTTCATAATTATTAACAGTATTCCTACTTTTTCAACTGTAAAAATCGTATAATGAAAGCTTTATAAGAGTCAATACGGTGTTGTCAATAGATTTTATTGAAATATCTGTATATTTTAGTTTCTAATTGTTATGGTGGATATTATTGATGTGGATAGATTTTATTAACTTTATTTTAGAAATATTGCGTTCAATTCTTATCGTTTTTACTGTTATATTCTTAATTATTTTGTATTTTGAATCTAAAGGATACAGTAAAAAAGAAACTAAGAAAAAACTATTATCATTAGTTAAGTTATTTTTAATATTTATGGCCATAACTTCTTTTATTACATTAATTATTATTATAATATATCTATATTATAGATAAATATATTATATTTTTGGACTTTCTTATTATGGATACTTTAGAAATTATTAAAACTGTGTTAGTTTTAATAAGTATTATTTGTTTTTTTTAAAATTTTTTCTTATATACTTAGATTCAGAAGTTGGAAAAAATATATAAAATCATATTTAATTGAGTTAAGTTTATTATTTATAGCATTCTCAATTTCTGTCTATATTTCTATATATATAAAATCATTCGTAAAATAGATAAATTATTTTAAATTAAAATATTATGATATATGATATGTTTTTTATCAGTTTAAATAAGATTTATTTTTATTAATTGTTTTATATCTATGTAGAATTTTACATTTCAAAAAATGAGTTGCCTTAGTTAAAAAGAGATATAAAAAACAAAATTTTATATGAGAATTCTATTTTTTGTTATAGATTATTTGCGTATCTATAAATTTATGTAGCTATAAGTTTATAATGAAATTTGCTAAATATATTTTTTACAGAGTTTTTTCTTAAAAAACACAAATTGTATCAACTTCTCCAATACGTGACAACAGTTTCCCCACTTGCCAATGGCGTAAAGTGGGCAAAGAGAGACTTAAAAGATGGGTGTAAATGCGCCGTCCAAATTCTAGCGTAAGCCGATTGGCTAAATAAGCTCATAAGTAGCCAGATAGAGTGCTAAGAGCCGTGCTAAACAGCATGATAGAAACCATCAAGACAACGATAGCATAGAGACTTTCAATACGCTGAAAAGGAAGAATGCGGTCGATAATCGCTTGAAAAATAAAAGGATTTACCAAGCCCAGCAACTGCAAAACAACAGCAACGCAACTGAGTTCGATGACATAATAAATATATTTCTTTGTTGTTCTTGTAAACCAAGAGAACGATACTAGTTTTTCTAATGGTTGGTCTAATTTTACATCAATGAATTTTTCAAGCAGTGGATCACGACCTGGGTGTACCGTTGGAGATTATCTCTCTGCAGGATTTTCAATGGGACATAGGGGACATAATATAGGAGTGGTAATTGGTGGAGTTATGGGGGGTAACTGGAGGACCAATAGGCGCTGCGGAAGGTTTATGGTTAGGAGGAAGAGTTGGCTCTGCAGTAGGATTTGCTACAGGTATAGGAAATACAGCCTATGGATGTTATCGCTAATATAAAAATCAGCAGATATTTCTAAAATGAACAAGCTTGTAGGCATAATTATGTATCTACAAACTTGACAGGAAGGTTTAGGTACATAATTTTACAAAATTATATATTTAATTTGGATTTTTTTATGAGTGATATTATTCGTATTATTGCAGAATTATTATCTTCTACATGTGCTTTCTTTATATTTTTCTATGCAATGTTTTTACGGTATAAATTTAAAGGTTATAGTAACAAAGAAATTGTGAAAAAAATGTTTTTAAGCACATTTTTGTTCATTATATTTGTTATATTACTTTCTATAACAGTTTTTATTTGTATACGTTATTTATATGAAAAATGATTATTTATTATCTTTATATAATAATCTTTTTGATATTTTATTTTCAATATTTATTTTTATATTTTCATTTTCATTAATTTATAGATACAGTGGTGACAGTTGGAAAAATAGTATAAAGGAAGCGATTAAGACATTTAGTGGTTTATTTTTGTTATTTTTGGCGTTTTGTTTTATTTATGTTGCGTTTAAATATATTAGATATTAGTATTTATATTTAAATTATGTTTTATAAAAATGATTTTCATTTAAATAAGTTTATATTATTTGTAATTATATATAATTTTTATTTTATTATTATAAAATTTCTTTATGAAATTGCAATAATCATTTATTATAAAATACAGATGAATTTATGTGTATTTTATTGTTGATTTTTCTGTAACTATATTACATATGCGTTATATTTTATGATAAATGTATTTCATCTTTCTTGATGAAGATATATTTTTCTATTTTCATTGGAAAAATAAGCCTGTAAGAAATGCTTAATTTCCTTATTAGAGAAGTCTTCTTTCTTACTTTTATGATGAGATTTCTGAGCATAAAAAATATATGTAAAATCAATTATAGTATTTAAGTTTAGAATTTGAATTCAAATATTTTATCTATATGTCACGCGCTAAAAAGAGGCTATAAGTTGCTTTTGGGTGTTCAAAGAACTTGTCAGTAATGCTTATGGCCGTCGAGAGACGATAACTGATTTGTTCGTTTCCGCACGTCTCAAAATTTATTTTTGAAATAAGCTAATTTAGTAAATGTAACTTACTATACTTCTAGCCTCTACTCATTATCTTCAGAAAGAGGAAATGAGGCGATTTCTGTATCAAGTGCATCCATAAAATCGATAATAAAAGCAGCATTTGTCCCCAAATCTCTTGGCAAATAACGAGAAGCAGAACGCATATCAACGAAAGTAGTATCTCCTTCATCAGTTAAACGAATGATAATGTCTGAAATGAAACCAAGGTAAAAAGTTTTTGCCATTGTTTCAATATAAAGCGCATTTTCTTCACCTTTAAACTCTCGTTGTGCCACAACAGGCCAATCATAGGCTGCTAAAACATTGAGAACAGATTCGCGAATACGATCAGGTGAACCATCATAACGGCGCCCTGACATTTCTGGCCATTGTGAGATCTGTATTGCTGCTTGTTCAGTCAATACACTTTTGAGCGGTAAAGCATCGCTGGGACGTATTGTGCGAAAAAAAGCTGGCGGGCTTTGTGTGTCGGTAGAAATATCGTAAAGAGCCGGTAATGTAAACCAAAGTCCAAAAAATAACATCAATGGTGTAGCAGTTATTAATGAATAAATGATCCCTTTTAAAGCTTTCATTCCCCCTAGGGCTCCATAGACCCATAAGCTGTAAAGTGCTTTTACAGCAAGAAAAAGAGAAATAATCACACAGCCAGTAGAGATACCTATCAAAATTATGAAGTCGGTTACGTTAATGACGGAAAAACGTTGTAAAATGACTGAAAATAATAAAATAAAGAACGCCAATCCACCAAATCGAGGGGACCATACTGCTGCTCTTGAAACGAACCGAACATATCTCTTCTTCATGAAGTTTTTTCCCCTCAATTGTAAACTATAAGCCAAGTTTTTTCAGAGTGTATATCCTATAAAAAGCTTATGCTCATAAAACAAAAATAAAGCACTTATTTTTGAGGTCAAGGATGCGTAATGTCTTATAAGTTTCCAGCGATTATTTTGGCACTTCATTGAAGGTAATCAGTATTTCTTCTATAGTTTATCATGTCATTGATGCGAACTTTATGGGAATGTTTGTAAATAAAAAGAAATAAACTCAAATAACAAGTTTTACGGTTGTTAGCAGCATATTTATTTAGAATTTTGATTTTTCTCTTCTGATTGCGGGGAGTTTTTTCTGTCAGATAATGCGTATCAAATAGGATATGATTATGTGCAATAGAGATTTCATTCTACCTCAATAAAAATTTAGGGATATACAATCAGACAAACCTGAATTCGAATATTCGATTAATAGAGGAAAAAGATAACCATTTGGATAGGATTCGTTTATTTCGTATAGAAAGTAAGGTGTTGTACAAATGAGAGGTTAGTCCGTTTTTATTCATAAAATATGCGGCAGGTTGCAGATGAAAGGAAAAATTCACTTTCCTTTTTTGCAAGTGAAGAAGGGGCAAAAATACGTAAAATGACAAAACCTTCATTCAAATTTTTAGCAACCAAAACTGAATTGGCATTTTTTTTAGGTTTTGATTTTTTGAGTTCTATTATTTGTATTGGTTTTCCAATAATAAGATCGAGTGTATTATCAGGGGCTGTTCGGTCATTAAGGCTATAGAAAATAATTCCGTTGTGTGTGTAGGCTGCGAGTGACCAAAATTGTCGTGTTTTCAAAGCTTTTAAATGAACAGGCCCATTTTCAAGATTAAATCTGCAGACTTTAAGAAGAAAGAGTGGATCAGCAGATTGTTGAATAGGATTATCGGGAGTAAAAGCAACAAATTGATAAGGGGCTCCGGATTTTTTAAGTGCTGTCCATATATTATTTTGTGCCCAATAGGGGATCAGAAAGAGAACGCAAATATGAACGATAATAGCGCCAATGATTGCAAGAAGTGCGATATAAATGAATCTAGTCACAATTTATTTGTCCTGATGGAATTTGTTCTATTGAGGGCATTGTAAGCTTTTGTAATGCCGTTGCAGAGATGATTGAGGTATCGTATAAGGTAAGAATAAGCCCGAATTCTTTTTGACTAACTGTTGCAAGCCAATTGCCGGCTTGCGGTGTAGGTGAAATATTGATGTGCAATGAGCCATCATGCTCATAAGTAACAGCGTTCGTATGGAGTTCAAAAGGTATTTCTTTGGATGAAGTATAGGGCTTTAGGGATTTGTCAGCTGTATAAAGGGTAAAAAGACGGGTTTCAGGGATGGTTCCTTTGAGCAAATAATGACAGCGAGAGTGGAGTGGACGCCCTTGGTTATCTTGCCAAATCTGGAATTGAATACCTTCAGTACGTCCGAGTGAAACAATGCCTTGTTTAGCGGTGCGGGCGCGGGTATAGGGATCCATATTGGCGGTTCCCATTTTTGGATAAGCACTCCATTTTCCAATTCTAAAGCGTTCAAAATGAGAAAAGGAATTGAGCACATAATCGACACTTAGTTTTCCACATAAAATGGAAAAAGCGAAGATAAAAAAGAAAATGGTGATATTAAAAAACATTAGTGAATATCTTGAATTCAAAATGTTGAATCTCCAGTTGTTTTCATTTTCAAAGAAATTGCAGATGTTTTTTTCAGATCTTTGTTAATCAATCGCACGATATTTAATGTTTCAGGAGAAAGCGTAGAGGGTATCGGGGGAAAAAATTCAGAATCTGCATGGGAAGAAAGTACTGGGGGCTGATAAGGAAGGAGAGAATCTTTAACACCATAGAGCTGTTTGAGCATGATATTTTGATGTGCAGCAAGCATGATGCGATGCCATATCATGGCAGGAACGCCACCCCCAAAAGCACGATTCATCGGTGAAAAGTTATCATTTCCCATCCATACCGCTCCAGTATAATTGCCTGTAAAGCCAACAAACCAAGCATCACGATAGGATTGTGATGTTCCAGTTTTCCCAGCGACAAGAGTCATGGGCAGAGCAGCACGCTTACCAGACCCTCGTGTTGTGACACCCACCATCATTTGGTTCATATAGGCAGCTGATTGTCTGCTGAGAACTCGGTGTAACTTATTTCCGTTATGCTCGAAATCCCATATCACATGCCCATCGATTGTTCTGATTTGCATGAACCCATGCCGATTACCAGCTATCCCGCCATTCGCAAAGACATTAAAGCCAGTTGCTTGATCCATGGGGGTCATGTTGGAAGTGCCAAGAACCATCGTTTTGTGTGATAAAATATGCGCGTTAATCCCCATATTCTTGATGAGATCTATAATGGGTTTGGTATCGCGGTGAAGATATTGATAGGTGAGATACACAGGGACTGTATTAATGGAAAAAGCTAAAGCTGTTGCTAAATCAATTTTCCCCAAATAACGACCAGAATTATTTTTTGGTGTCCAACCTCCCCAATTAATAGGAGCATCTAAAACGATTGTTGAGGGAGAAAGTCCGTGTTCCAGTGCGGTTGCGTAAACATAAGGTTTGAATGAAGAACCAGTTTGCCGTCCGCCTTGTGTCGCTCTGTTAAATTGGCTCTTTTTATAATCTAGTCCTCCAACAATTGCGCATACGGCACCGTTATTATCGAGTATAACAGTGGCAGCTTGTGTTACGCGATATTGTTGACCATATTGATGTAAATGATATGCAATTGATTCTTCTGCTGCTTTTTGAATATTCGGATCAAGGGTCGTTTGAATAATTAAACTATGGCTTGGAAGTTGATTACGCATTTTTTTGACTTCCTCGAATGCCCAATCAAGAAAATAATCAGCCTGATTATTTTCTATTTGGGGAAGTGCCCTAGCAGGGTGGCGATGCGCATTGATAATCTGGCTCTTCGTCATAAAGCCACTATTAACAAGATTAGAAAGGACTACATTGGCACGTGTTTGAGCTGCAAAGAGATGACTATGAGGAGCATATTTTGTTGGAGCTTTAAAGAGTCCTGCTAACATAGCAGATTCACTTAAAGATACATGACGTATGTTTTTTCCAAAATAAAATTTTGCAGCTGCTGCAATACCAAAATTGTTTCCTCCCATATAGGCGCGGTCAAGATAAAGTTGCAAAATCTGTTTTTTGCTAAAATTTGCTTCTAGCCAAAGAGCAAGATAAGCTTCTTTGATTTTACGTGTTATGGTTCTCTCGTTTGTTAAGAATAAATTTTTAGCCAATTGTTGTGTGAGAGTTGAACCACCTTGCACTACACCTTTAGCTTGCATATTTTGTGAAATTGCCCGTGTAAGTCCTTGAAAATCAATACCCCAATGATCGAAAAAACGACGGTCTTCTGTAGCAAGAACCGCTTTAATGACAGTGTCAGGCATTTCTTCAACGGGGACAGAGATTGCCGGCAGTGCACCACGGTGCCCAATGGAATTTCCATAGCGATCTAGAAAAAGAATGGAAAAGTTTTTAGGAGAAGACCAATCTGTTTTGGTCAGTTCAAAAACAGAAATGCCCAAAATAGTGAAAAGAGTAAATCCCATCAACCCTAATGTCAGTATTTCATCGAGAACTTCAACGATAAAACGTTTCCATCCTTGAAGATGAAAATTTTGTGAGATGATTTTTGCCTTTTTCCAGAAAAAACTGTTAGCAGAACGAATGTGATAAAGCGCTGTATCTAATCGTGCGTCTAATTCAATGAGAGCAGGACTGTGAAATGGCTTACGGTGTTGCCTTTTCTTTTTTTTTAAAAAATCAAACATTTAAAGAGAGCCTATGGCAAAGAAATACAACCAAACAAATCTACAATAATTATATGGAGTAGAAGTATTTTTTTGCTATAGTGCTAACAGAGAAAGAGTTTATTTTAGAATTATTCATTTTTCGTAAGATAGTGTATTAAGATTTTATTATTTTATCTAATAAATTTTATTCTCATTATTAAAAATATTTTATTTTGAGTTTTTAAAAATTTAAAGTAATGTTAATGCATTCTTCTGTAAGATAGAGGATAAATTATTTCCATTTGTGATTTTTAAATCGACCCAAAAAAGCCATTATTTCTTTTATCCTTTATCAAGGAAGAGAAGAGGTGGGTTAGTGAAATATTTATGATGAAAAAAAAATTCTTGTTCGTAATAATAGCAGCTTTTTTAGGAGCAGATTCTGTTCTAGCTTCTGGGTGTGCTGAAGTAGGTAAGAAGGTTGCTGCGCAAGAGAGCGGGGTTCTCGTCCGTTCAAACCCAGTTGTTCAGGATGGAAAGGGCATGTGTGCAATTGTGATTGTTGTACCAGCCCGTAATGGGGAAAAGTTACGTCGTGTTGAGTTTTTTGTTCCTGCTGATTAGTCTTTGGCAGATGGTGTTGTGATGCGTATCTTAATCGTTGAAGATGATCGGAATCTTCATCATCAATTAGCAGAAGCTGTAAGACGTGCAGGATATGTTTCCGATAGTGCTTTCGATGGTGAAGAGGCTTATTTTTTAGGGAGCACAGAGTCTTACGACGCGGTGATACTTGATATAGGTTTACCGTATATTGATGGTATTCGTGTTGTTGAAAAATGGCGTCAAGAAGGGCACTCCATGCCTGTTTTAATGCTAACGGCGCGAGACCGTTGGTCTGATAAGGTGCACGGTATTGATGCTGGGGCTGACGATTATGTTGTGAAGCCATTTCATTTGGAGGAAGTGATGGCGCGTTTACGAGCATTAATTCGTCGCGCTACGGGACATGCGACAAGTGCATTATGTTGCGGAAATGTTTTGTTGGATACGAAGACGTCCCGTGTTTTTGTGGATGGTCAGTTGATTAAACTAACATCTTATGAATTCAGACTGCTTTCGTATCTCATGCATCATTGTGACAGGGTCATTTCAAGAACAGAACTTACTGAACATCTTTATGATCAGGATTTTGATAAGGACTCGAATACGGTGGAAGTCTTTGTAGGTCGGTTACGGAAAAAGCTTGGAGTGGATTTGATTGAAACTATTCGAGGAATGGGGTATCGCGTGAGAACGCTAGGTGATTAATGAATACTTTCGAAAAGAATAATTGGTGTAGGAGGTTCTTTTTTGTAATTACTCGATCTCTCAGTTTACGTGTTATGGTCTTATCAACATTATGGGTTGTTATTTCTCTTTTATCGATTTCTGCAGTAAGTATTTTATTTTATAAACGTTCAACTGAACAAAGCCTAGAGCGTATTCTTTCTGCTCAACTCTACAGTCTTATTGCAACAGTGACGGTGTCATCGGAAGGTACTTTGAGAGGAGGGGCTGGGATTGATGATATTCGTTATTCTGATCCAACAACAGGATGGTATTGGGAAGTTGTTGCGATATCTCATAATTTAAAAGGAAGATTGACATCCCCCTCATTGGGAACAGGCGAGATATTTACACCAAGTGATGTTGATATACCTTTTGACAATAAGTTCTTTCGCTCTTATCGGATAAAGGGGAACAATGGTCAAAAGCTACAAGTGATTGAGAGTGATGTTGTTCTTGATAATGAAAATCATATTGCACGTTTTCGGCTTGTTGGGAATATCGATGAAGCTCATGCCCAAGTAAAGGAATTTAAGCGAACTTTGCAAATTTTTCTTTGGAGTTTTGGTATCGGGAGTGTCCTTATTAATATTGCTATTATTTTCTTTAGTTTTCAACCGTTGAAGCTTATTCGGCGCGCATTGAATGATATTCGCGAAGGAAGAGTTCACTATGTGAATACGAATTTAGTAAGCGAAGTGATGCCGCTTGTACAAGAGATGAATGCTCTCATTAATAATAATCAGCGTATTATTGAGCGATTTCGCACACAGGTTGGTAATCTTGCGCATTCATTGAAAACGCCTCTATCCGTGATTATGAATGAGACAGATAAGATGCGCGGAGAAAAGGCTTGTTTGTTGAGAGAGCAAACGCAAATAATGCAAGCTCAAATCAATCATTATCTTCAGCGTGCGCGGATTGCAGCACAATGCGATAGTATTGTCTATCATACGTCTGTTCGCAGTGTGCTTGAACGTTTGGTGCGGGTTATGAAAAAGCTTAATCCTGAAAAACAAATTCAATTTATTATGGATGTTGATGATATTGTTTTTTCTGGAGAGAAGGAAGATTTAGAAGAAATTATAGGGAATTTGATTGAAAATGCTACTCAGTGGTCTCGAGCAAAGGTTTTGATCTCTTGTTGTTTAGAAGAAAATGTTGAAGAAACAGAATATTTTAGTATCTTTGTAGAAGATGATGGCCCTGGTTTAACAGAAGACAAAATGGAGGAAGCATTAAAAAGAGGGCGGCGGTTTAATGAAAGTAAACTAGGGGCAGGCTTAGGGCTAGCAATTGTTTCAGATATGGTCAGTGAATATGGTGGCAAGCTCTTTTTATCACGTTCTGATTTGGGTGGGTTGTATGCAAAAGTTTTATTACCTAAGATGGGAGAATAACATATTTTCTCCTTAAGCAAGAAATGTCTATAAAGTTTGTAAAGCAGTATTTTCAGATAATACATAAAGAGTAGGGAAACATTGTTTTTAGTTTCTTTGTTTAGTTGATATATATAAGAAAAATGGACAATAGATTTTATAATATTTTCCATGAAAAAATGAATTTTTATCAATTCACATCACTCTTCTCATGAAGAGGGTAAAATGTAAGCGAGACATTCTCTGTTCGTATTGGAAAAAAGTGATATGCTCTTATTAATTTTTGCAGCATTTTTTCTGACTTTTCTGGCAAGTATTCTTTTTCGTTCACTACGTTTTGACGATGAGATAAAGAAAGAATGGAAAGTTCAAACCGTGGATGGTTATAGAAGTCATAAGCATACGATTGAGTTTAACAAGCTTTATATGCATTATAAAAAAAGAAATATTCTTAAGGCTTTAAGTATTTTATTTGTTCTTCTTATGACATGGAATATTTATGGGCTGACAGGCAGTCCAGAAGTGAAAAGTTATTTTTTTAGCGAATTAATGGATAAGGATCCTAAAACTCTTAGTAAGCAAGAAAAGCTTATTCGTTTACAAGTTCTTTTTTTCCGTGCACCTCATGATGGCAAGCTAGCAGATGCGTTAGCGGTAGGGTATCTCGAAGAAAGCCTTTTTCAAGAGGCTGTGAATACTTATTTAGACGCACTTCGTTTGAATGGAGAAACAGCTCCAAGGCTTGTAGGATATGGTTTAGCATTGGTTGGTTATGAAGGGGGAGTGATAACACAAGAAGCACAAAATGCTTTTCAAAAAGCAGCAGATTTAGCGCCAACAGATTTTTATCCACGTTTATTGTTGGCCGATGCATTGCATCAAGCAGGAAAAACTGCGCAGGCAGTGCAATTTTTACAAAGCTTTCTTGATACAATGCCTGAAAATTTTTCAGGACAATCACGTGTTAAAAAAATGATGATTCAGTTACATGATTTATCGAGTGAGCATACAAAGAAAAGCAATCATCGCCAATTGAGATGATGAAATATAAAGAGAAATGCTGTTTAGAAAGACAAGAGAAGTAATCTCTTAGAAGTAGGTGTTTGTGAAGAAGATTGAAGAACAGAAATGAAGAATGTAAAGAGCGTGATATAAGTGGTTATAGGTTAAATAAAAATTGGTTGTAAAACTAAAAAAGGAAGAAAGATATTGATAAGCTTGTTAGCAAAGGTGAGGTATTGGATAAAAAGTTGCACCTATGTAGAAGATGTGCAAAGCTCTTAAAAAATGAAATATCGATACTCATTATAACATATTTAATTTTTTCGTAGAGTGTCTATGAAAAGTCAATCTTTAAAGAATTCTTCTTCGTTGAAGGTTATTTTAGAGCAGCGAAAAAAAAAGCGCTTGCTGATCATATTATTATGTTGTTTGGTTATGACAGTTGCAGCAAGCCTTATAGTGTATGCAATGCGTCATGCGGTCAGTTTTTTTAGAATGCCCTCTGAAATTACAAGAGAAGATATTTTAACGGGGCGCCCTTTGCGTTTGGGTGGCTTTGTTGAAAAGGAGACTGTTCAATATGTTGGAGAGAGAGGCGTTATTTTTTTTGTAACGGATAACAAAAAACATGAAAAAGTGGTTTTCAACGGTGCCTTACCGGATCTTTTTCGTGAAGGTCAGGGGGTGATTGTAGAAGGGCATTTCGATAAACAGGGTTTTTTTGTAGGGACGCGTATTTTAGCAAAACATGATGAAACTTATATGCCTAAAGAAACAGCTGATCGTTTAAAAAAACATTACATTATGGAGAAATAATTCGAGTGTGCTTGTCGAACTGGGTCATATTTTTTTAGCTGCAGCATTTTCAGTAAGCTTATTAGGGGCGTTCTTACCTGCTTTAGGTTTTTGGTGGAGAGAGCGTTTGTTAATGCAAACAGCTGTTCCTCTAACATATATCACTTTTACATTACTGCTTTTATCTTTTTTAGTGATAATTTATGCTTATGTTGTATCTGATTTTTCTGTTTTGAACGTTGTTGAGAATTCTCATTCAGAAAAACCGATGCTCTATAAAATTACCGGTGTTTGGAGCAACCACGAAGGCTCTATGTTGTTATGGGTTTTAAGTCTTGCTTTTTTTAGTGCATTGATGGCCTTTTTTAGCCAACATTTGCCAGAAGATTTTAAGACGCTTGTTTTAATTTGCCAAAGTTGGATTACAAGTGCTTTTCTTTTATTTATTCTTTTTGTATCCAATCCATTTTTACGTGTGAATCCACCAGCATTGCAGGGAAATGGTCTCAATCCTCTTTTACAAGATATCGCATTAGCAATTCATCCACCGCTACTTTATTTAGGTTATGTTGGTTTTTCACTCTGTTTTTCTTTTGCCGTTGCGGCATTGATTATGGGACATGTTGATAGAGTTTGGGCGCGTGGGATTCGTCCGTGGCTTTTACTTTCTTGGTGTTTTTTAACATTGGGTATTATGGTTGGCTCCTATTGGGCTTATTATGAGCTAGGATGGGGGGGCTATTGGTTTTGGGATCCTATTGAAAATGTTTCGTTTATGCCTTGGCTTTCAGGAACGGCTCTTTTACATTCTGCTCTTGTTCTCGAAAAACGAGAAATATTGAAAAGTTGGACTTTGTTTTTAGCGCTGCTTACTTTTTCTCTTTCTCTGATGGGAACTTTTCTTGTGCGTTCGGGGCTTTTAGTTTCTGTTCATAGTTTTGCTGTTGATCCAGCACGGGGGCAAGCAATTCTTGCGCTTTTATTTTTTTTTACGGGAGCGGCTTTTCTTCTTTTTGCTTTGCGCACCCCTATTTTAAAAACAGAAAGATTTTTTCAACCAATTTCACGTGAAGGGTTTATTGTTTTAAATAACTTGTTACTTACAACAATAACAGCAACAGTATTGATTGGTACGCTTTATCCTTATTTTATTGAGATATTAACAGGACAAAAAATTTCTGTAGGGGCTGCTTTTTTTAACCTTACCTGTGGACCGCTAATGATTTTGCTGTTGTTGTTTGTTCCGTTTGGAACAATGATGGCATGGAAACGCGGTGATTTTCTTGCAGTTTTTGAACGGTTATGGTTTGTTTTTGTATTGGCTGCTATCGTCTGTTTTATAATATTTTATGCGACATCTTTGCGTGATATCTTTGCAGTTTTAGGGATTGGGCTTTCAGCGTTTGTTTTTCTAGGCAGTTTAGCGGATCTATGGGGAAAGAGTGGATATGGCAAGAGAGCTTTTTCAATACGCGTTAAGAGATTTCTTGGATTGCCATGGTCTACTTTTGGTGCAGCAATAGCACATATGGGATTAGGTGTTACATTATTTGGTATTGTTTGTGTGGCAAGTTTTGGGCAAGAACGTATTTTAATCATGAACGTAGGGGATAGGGTGACGATAGCGGATAAAACGCTTCATTTTGATGCAGTGTATGAAGGTGTTGGTTCGAATTATTCGGCAATGGAGTTTTATTTTAAAATATATGAAAATAAAAACATTGTGGGTCATGTAACAGCCTCAAAGCGATTTTATTCAAGCCAAAATACATCAACAACAGAAGTTGGTCTTCAAAATCATGGCTTATCGCAGCTATATATTGTACCAGGACATACCGATAATCGGGGTCTTGTTGTACACATATGGTGGAAGCCTTATGTAATATGTATTTGGTTAGGGGCATTCATGATGGCTGTAGGCGGATGTCTTTCTCTTCTGGGGTATTGGTTTCGCATTGGCATGTACAATAGGGTACTGCTTGCTTTAAATTTTTGGAAAAGACATTGAGATGAAAAAAAATCTTTGGATTTTATTTTTTTTAATTGCAACGTTTCCTTTTCGATTAGCAATAGCAGTAGAGCCGGATGAGATTTTAAAGGATAAGGTTCTTGAAGCGCGAGCACGCCATATTTCATCACATTTACGTTGTCCGGTTTGTCAAAATCAATCAATTGATGATTCAGATGCTGCTCTAGCACGTGATTTACGGCTTTTAATTCGGGAAAGGCTAAAAATGGGCTATAGTAACCAGCAAGTCACTGACTTTCTTGTTGAACGATATGGTGAATTTATTCTCTTGAAACCACCATTGAATAAAATAACTTGGTTTTTATGGTTTTCGCCTTTGATCATCATCATCATTGGCACAAATATCATATTTTTCCACTTAAAACGGAATAATCATGAGAAAATAATGAGTTATCTGAATGAAAAAGACAGTCAAAAATGCCATTGCATTAAAAAAGATGTTACATAAAAGAAAAAATCGGCTCATCTGCAATGAGCATACAATCTTATTATAATTATATTAGGGGATACTGAAACCTTACAAAACTTTAATAATTTAGACAGAAAACGGTAAGGTCTAGTATTTTACAAACGGTAAGGTCTAGTATTTTATAAGTGATCGCAATTGGAATAAAGGTATAATTGAATAGGAGCATAGAGTAAATGATTAAAAAGGCTTTCTTTAAAACGTTTGTCGCAGTGAGTTTTTCTGCGATATTGGAAAGTGCACTGTTTTTTAGTGGATGTACATCAAGCTTGTTGATGACAAAGGCTCATGCAAGTTCTGTATTTACTTCGTTAATGCAACAACAGGGATTTGCCGATATTGTTGCTCAAGTGAAACCAGCAGTTGTAGCAGTACAAGTAAAGAGCAATAAAAAGAAAGAAGATAGGTTCTTTAGCAACTTTTTTAGTGGTCCAGGATTTGATCAATTACCAGACCAACATCCTTTGAAAAGATTTTTTAAAGAGTTTTATGATTTTGATAAACCTAAAAATAAATTTCCCCACCAATCACGGAGACTCCGTCCTATTGCTTTTGGATCGGGTTTTTTTATTTCGTCTGATGGTTACATTGTAACCAATGATCATGTGATTTCTGACGGAACAAGTTATACTGTTGTTCTTGATGATGGTACAGAATTGAACGCAAAGCTTATTGGGAAAGACCCCAAAACCGACCTTGCCGTATTAAAAGTAAGTGATAAAAGAAAATTTTCCTATGTTGATTTTGGTGATGATTCAAAGCTTCGTGTTGGGGATTGGGTTGTTGCCATTGGGAATCCATTTGGTCTTGGTGGAACTGTGACAGCAGGTATTGTTTCTGCACGTGGACGTGATATTGGCACTGGTGTGTATGATGATTTTATTCAGATTGATGCTGCTGTTAATAGAGGAAACTCTGGTGGCCCAACATTTGATCTTAATGGAAAGGTTGTTGGGGTTAATACAGCAATTTTTTCTCCTTCTGGAGGAAATGTTGGGATTGCTTTTGCTATTCCGGCAGCGACTGTAAAACAGGTTGTACAACAACTTATTGAAAAAGGTTCAGTTCAACGTGGTTGGTTAGGTGTTCAGATTCAGCCGGTAACAAAGGAGATTTCCGATTCAATAGGTTTGAAAGAAGCCAAAGGTGCTTTGGTCACTGATCCGTTAAAAGGGCCGGCAGAAAAGGCTGGTATTAAAGCGGGTGATGTAATTATTTCCGTGAATAATGAAAAGGTTGCTGATGCGCGTGATCTGGCGAAACGTATTGCAAATATTAAACCAGGAGAAACGGTAACCATAGGGATTTGGAGATCAGGTAAGGAGGAAAGTATCAAGGTTAAACTCGCTTCAATGTCTGAAGATGAAAGTAAGAAAGAGGCTTCAAAACATTCAAATGAACGGGGTGATTTAGATGAAACATTGGAAGATTATGGTCTGATTGTTATACCTTCTGATGATGGTGTAGGGGTTGTGGTAACGGATGTCGATACCGATTCAGATGCTGCAGATAAAGGGATACGCCCTGGAGATATCATTGTGACAGTAAATAATAAACCGGTTAAAAAAGTCTCTGATATTGTTAGCACAATCAAAAATGCTCAGCAGTTAGGACGAAAGGCTATACTCTTACAAGTGCGAACAAATGATCAAAATCGTTTTGTTGCTCTTCCAATTTTGAAAAAATAAGGCTTTAGTTGTAGGACAAATGTTTATTAAATGTTTGTCCTACAACATAATAAAATAATGGAGATACGTTTTATGAAGATACTCGTTATTGAAGATGATCATGAGACGGGGCATTATCTCGAAAAGGCTTTTTTGGAAGTAGGGCATTCTGTTGATGTTGCTTATGATGGGGATACGGGATACGCTTTAGCGACCACGGAAAATTATGACGTTATGGTTGTTGACCGAATGCTTTTGCATCGTGATGGCCTTTCTATTATTGCTGAATTGCGCGCTAAAGGCAATGAAACACCGGTTCTTATCCTTTCGGCTTTAGGGCAAGTTAATGATCGTGTAACGGGGTTGCGTGCAGGGGGAGATGATTATTTGACAAAGCCTTATGCTTTTTCTGAACTTCTTGCGCGTGTTGAAGTTTTACAACGGCGGAAAAATCCTAAAGAAGCAGAAACTGTTTATTGTGTAGGTAATCTTGAACTTGATCGGCTAGCACATACGGTAAAACGGGGTGATAGAAACATCCTATTGCAACCACGAGAGTTTCGTTTACTTGAATATTTGATGCGCTATGCGGGGCAGGTTGTTACACGCACTATGCTTTTGGAAAATGTTTGGGATTACCATTTTGATCCACAAACGAATGTCATTGATGTCCATATCTCCCGTTTGAGAGCCAAAATTGAAAAAGATTTTGATGTTCCCCTTCTCCATACCGTGCGTGGAGCTGGATATATGCTGAAAGCACCAGATAACAAAGCATGAATCGTTTGATTAATATAATGCGCACGACGGCGCTAAGGCTTTCAGCACTTTATATTTTATTGTTTGGCTTGGTGGCAACAGGGCTTTCTATTTATATGACGGCATTTTCTGCTTCATTGTTAACAGAGCAAACTGAACAGGCTTTACATGAAGAATTAAAGTATATTGAAAATGCTTATAATTATGGGGGATTATCCTTATTAATGCGCACTATTGATTATCGTTCAAGACAACCAGGAGCATTTCTTTATCTTGTCACGGATTCTATGGGGCGTATTTTAGCAGGAAATGTAGCACGTATTGAATTAGGTCTTTTGAATCAGAGTGGTTTTATTTCTACCTCTTTTTTGTATTCTCGTTTTGGAGAACATGGCAAAACAAGTGAACATCGCGCTTTGGCGGTTATTGTTGATTTACCTAATGCTATGAAGATTCTTATAGGACGCGATTTGGATGAGCCAGAACGTTTTGCAGTGGTTATTCGTAAAGCTGTGATCATTGCACTTGCTGCAATGGTTGGAGGCGCTTTACTCATATGGTTTTTTGTTGGCAGGAGAGCTTTACAAAGGATTGATCATGTAACGGCTGCATCACAGCGCCTGATGGATGGTGATTTCAGTGGGCGTTTACCTGTTTCTGGAGTAGGGGATGAGTTTGATCGATTGTCAACTAATCTTAATGTTATGTTAGACCGCATTGAAGAGTTAAATATTGGTTTACGTCAAGTATCAGATAATATTGCTCATGATCTGAAAACGCCGTTAACGCGTCTTAGAAATCGCGCTGAAGAAGCGCTTTCAGGAAATAAGACAAAGCTTGAATATCGTCAGGTCCTTGATAGGGTTATTGCAGAATCAGATCAACTTATTTGTACGTTCAATGCGATTTTAATGATTTCACGTATTGAGGCCAGCAGTGCAATTGAGCATCTTGAAATGATGAATATGAAACTGATCCTTGAAGATGCTGTTGAGATTTACGAACCTTTTGCTGAAGAGTCAGGTGTTTTACTTCGGTTGGGGAATATATTTGATAAAGAGCTTAAGTTGAATCGTGAGCTTGTTGCACAATCAATTTTTAACCTTATAGATAATGCCATTAAATATGCTTCTAAAGGTAAAAGGAAAGCGGAGGTTTGCTTATCAATGGAATATCGTGATGAACATTTGTTAGTTGTTGTGAGTGATAATGGACCAGGAATAGCAGAGGATAAACTTGAAAAAGTGACAGAACGATTTGTTCGTCTTGAAGAAAGCCGTACACAACCTGGGTTTGGGATTGGTTTAAGTATAGCAAAAGCAGTTATGAAGCTTCACGGGGGTGAATTGTTACTTGAAAATGCAAATCCAGGGCTTAGGGCTGTTTTGTTATTTCCTTAAAGACATTTTTCTTCACTTTTCTCTTTTCATACGTAACAACTATTTTAAAAGTATAAAGCAATAGAAAGGAAGGCAAAATGCTTTTCAAGGGAGCGCAGACGAAACAAGCTTTTTTAAAAACACAGCTTCTCCCTTTATGCCCTCTCGATAAAAGTGGTTCCCAATGGTTAAAAGACATGGAAGAACAAGCACGGAAAGAAGGTTTAGAATCGCTTGTTTCCCTTATTTCAGAGAGTGGAACGCAGATAGTTTTTATCAGTTCGGTTATGACCTTATCTCCTTTTTTGCGTGAGGTTTTAATTGCCAATCCATCATATCTTAGTGCTTTATTAAATGTTGATATAGAAACAAGGCTGAGCGAAATTATAGATGATATTACGGCTATTGATAAGGATGAATCTATAAATGAAACTTCATTGATGGCTGCTTTAAGGCGCAAAAAACGAGAAGCGCATGTTCTCATTGCTTTAGCTGATTTGAGTGGTGTTTTTACTTACGAAGTTTCATGTGTTTGGTTGACACGTTTGGGCGAAGCAGCATTAAGTGTAGCGCTGCGTTTTCTATTAAGAGAAGCGCATGATCATGGTAAGATCAATTTATTAAGCCGTGAAAATCCAGAAAAAGACTGTGGTTTAATTATTTTAGGGATGGGAAAATTAGGAGCAGGGGAACTTAATTATTCTTCTGATATTGATCTTATTGTTTTCATTGATGAAACATCACCTCATATTGGTAATCTTTCTGAAAGTGTTGACGTATTTTCTAAAATGGTACGCCGATTAATCCGTATCATTCAAGAACGCACTGCGGAAGGATATGTTTTTCGTCTTGATTTTCGGCTTCGTCCAGATCCAGGATCAACTCCTTTGGCTCTACCAGTAAGGACTGCCTTGCGGTATTACGAAGGGCGTGGGCAAAATTGGGAACGAGCAGCCATGATTAAAGCACGTCCAGTTGCTGGCGATAAGAGGGCAGGTTTTAACTTTCTTAAAGAGCTTTTTCCCTATGTGTGGCGGAAATATTTAGATTACGCTGCTATTGCTGATATTCATTCGATCAAACGTCAAATTCATGCGCATAAAAATTACGGTCAAATTGCAGCTTATGGGCATAATATAAAGTTAGGTCGTGGTGGTATTCGTGAGATTGAGTTTTTTGTTCAGACACAACAGCTCATTGCTGGTGGGCGTTTTCCTCAATTACGTGGACGCCAGACAGTTGCAATGTTAGCAGAACTTCACACGCTTGGTTGGATCAGTGAGAAAACCAGAAATAGCCTTATAAAAAGTTATGCTTTTCTTCGAAATGTGGAACATCGTATTCAGATGCTTTTCGATGAACAAACACACCTTCTTCCAAATGATATTGCTCAATTCACAAGTGTTGCCTATTTAATGGGTTATCAAGACAGCAGCAGTTTTATCCGTGATTTATTAAAAACACTTCAGGTTGTTGAAAAACATTATGCAGCACTGTTTGAGAATGAGCAAGAACTTGGTTTAGAAATTGGTAATTTAGTTTTTACAGGTGAAGAAGATGATCCGGAGACATTAATAACGTTAAGCCGTTTAGGCTTTGAAAGAGCAAGTGATATTTGTCGTATTATGCGTACTCTCCATTGTGGTCGTTATAAAGCAACGCAATCAGCCGAAGCACGCGAGAGATTAACGGAATTAACACCAGCTCTTTTGAAAGCTTTTGGTGGGACAAAACGAGCTGATGAGGCGATGTTGCGTTTTGATAGTTTTTTACAGGGCTTACCTTCAGGAATTCAGCTTTTTAGTCTTTTGCAGTCTAATCCCTCTCTTTTGGATATGCTTGTCCTTATTATGGGCGCTGCTCCACGTCTTGCAGAAATTATTACACGCAGATCCCATGTTTTTGATGGAATGTTAGATCCGAATATTCTTTCAGAATTACCAACAAAAACGTATTTAGAAAAACGGCTTGAATATTTTCTTGAAAATATCTTTCCTTATGAGGAAATTCTCGATCATTTAAGAATTTTTGCAGATGAACAACGTTTTTTGATTGGTATTCGAATTTTGAATGGTGCAATTACAGGAGAAAGAGCGGGTTTTGCTTTTACTGCGCTTGCTGATCTTATGATTACAAAAACATTTGCTGCCGTTCAAGAGGAATTTTCTCGTCTTCATGGTAGTGTTAAAGGGGGGCGTGTTGGCATATTGGGTATGGGGAAGCTTGGAAGTCGCGAATTGACGGCAGATTCCGATGTTGACCTCGTTTTGCTTTATGAACACGATGATGATGCAGAAATATCTGATGGAGAAAAGCCTCTTTATATCTCTCAATATTATACGCGTTTAGCACAGCGCCTCATTTCTGCTTTATCCACTCTTACAAGCCAAGGTGTTCTTTATGTCGTTGATTTAAGGTTACGGCCGTTAGGCAATAAAGGACCTGTTGCTGTTTCTTTTCCATTTTTTAAAAAGTATTATCGCCAAGAAGCATGGATATGGGAATATCTTGCTTTAACAAGGGCTCGAGGCATTGCAGGAGATCCTGATTTTTTACAAAAGCTAGAAAATGAAGTGTGTGCAATTATTGCTATTTCTCGTGATAAGAAGGAAGTTGCAAAAGAAGTATGTGAAATGCGTTCCTTGATTGCAAAAGAAAAGCCGCCAAAAAATCAATGGGATTTAAAAACGATGTCTGGTGGCATTATGGATTTGGAGTTTATTGCTCAATTTTCTCTTATTACGCATGTCATTGAGTTTCAAATTGGAGCAACAACAGCTGATATTTTAGATCACTTACCAAACAGTTTTCTTAATCAGTCATGTATTGCTGATTTACATTATGCCTATCGTCTTTATACAAATTTGAGTCAAATTATACGGCTTTGCTTAAATGATTCTCTTGATCCCAATAATATGCCACCTGGATTAAGTGACCTTTTGTTAAATAGTGTTGGGGAACCTGATTTGCTTCGTGTTGAAAAGTTAATTGCAGAAACTGGGCAATTGGTCTGTTCAGTTTTTACAAAAATCATGAAACATTAAAATAATTCTATAAGAATAATAAAAATTATTAATTCCATTTTTATATATTAATTTTTGTCTTTTATTTCATTACACGCTTGAGAGGGTTAGAGTGAAGTTCTCTACTGATTTCTCAAGTGTGATGAAAAAAATTCTCTGTTAAATGTGCCATTCTAGGTGTCATTCTTTATACAAAAAGCGATGAGTGACGAGATTAGTGAATGATATTCTTTATGAATCTTATCTCCTGTATATGAAAAAGCATATGGGTCATTTATTAAGCAGCAGTATATCAGATACATTTATGAATTAAGAGATATTCAACACAAGAATATATGCAAGAGTATTTTGATCGTACAGATTTATATAAAAACTTATAGAGATTATGTCTCATTACACTAATAATACCAACATATTGAAATCAATATGATAAAAATCTTTATTGATTACATACCTCATTTTTTCAAAAAAATGACATTATAATTATTTGTATAATTATGGATAATAATGATTAATATGAAGCTATAAAAGATAATATGTAATAATTAATGGAAATACAAAGCATATTTAAAGTTTTTTATAATATTATTTATTAAAACTACTTTTATTTTTTTGTAACTGTGTCATTTTTGCTATAGATTTTTTAAAAAAAATGTGAAACGATTTACTATTATTTATGTATCACATTAGCTTTTAGGGGAGCAATTATGATTACAAAGTATTTAGTCTCAACATCTATCTTTTCTTTAATTTCAATTTCTGTAGTACAAGCGGCGGATGTCATTACTCCTGAACAGCCTGTTCCTGTTATTGCAGTTCCTGCTTTTTCTTGGACAGGATTTTATCTTGGAGGACAGATTGGTAGCTTTTCAGGTAAAACAACTGCAAGTTATTTAAAAGATGAGACGGGGATATGGAATCCAATTGGAAAGGAGGATTTACCTAAACTTTCTGGTTTTATAGGGGGAGTTTATGCAGGTTCCAATATTGATATCGATAATGGTTTTATTATAGGTATTGATACGGATATTATGTGGTCTGATAAAAAGAGTACAAAAGATATTAATCGACCAAAAAAAAGTCAAACTGAAGAAGCTTCTTCAGAAGAAACAAATCTAACAAGAGATTCTCATGAGGAGGATTCGGCAATACCTATTGAAGCTGTACGCCATACTTTAAAACAAAAATGGGCTGGTGCTACGCGGGTGAAAGTTGGTTTTGCGATTGAGCGTGTGATGCCTTATGTTTCTGGAGGGGTTGCTTATACGCAGCTTCAGAATATTTTTGGGTTAGTTGCTGATAGCAACAACAGAGCAGTTAATTTTTCTGATTGGTTGCATGACGAAAAAAAGACCATGATTGGTTATACCCTCGGGGGTGGTGTTGATTTTGCAATGACTGATAATGTTATTGTGCGTGCAGAATACCGTTATTCAGATTTTGGTAAAAAGAAGTTCGTGCATGATAAATTTGAAATGGGCTACAAGACAAACGATTTCCGCGTAGGTGTAGCTTATAAATTTTAAATTTTTGCAGAATTAAAAATTCAAAAGTCTCATTTTCGAATGAGGCTTTTATTTTTTAGATATGTGCTGGAAAATATCCTTCACTCAAAAGAGCTACTATTTTATTCGAACAATACTTTGATTTGTAAATATAATTTACCTTTTTATGTTGAGTGAGAGCCCCAAGTATCATAAGATTTTCTCATTTTTAACCTATACCATGTTGAACCAATCAAAACCATGTTTTTTGTACGTCAAAGGAGGGAGAGCCGTGAGATAAAAAACATTAAAGAAAGAATAAAAATGCCTCTTATGAACCATCTCAAGTGCCAAAGGCTGTCGCTAGATTGGGGGTGGCAAAGTGTGAGATTTGATACTAGTTTGCTTTTTCATAAATGTAAAGATGGTGCTACTAAATGGACTTATCATCACATTATTCATAGGTGCCATGGGGAAATGGATTTGGGTGCTTTAAAAGATGCTTTTTTAACAAACACATGAATTGGCAACTTAATGGCGTTTTGTTTTATTTGAAATACCTTTCATACAATCGACTTTTCTGTTTTTCGTTATCGTAAAATATTTTATTTAATATTATAAATAATAATTTATAGTAATAAAATAATTATAAAGAGTATTATAAAGTGATTTATAGGAAAAATAGATAGAAAATTAGAAATTTATCGAGACATAAAAAACATTGTTACCTATGCCTGTTATCGAAATAGAATCTATAATTTTTTATAAATCTTTTAAATGTACGATAATAAATGTCGAGTGAAATAAGAGAGAATAATTTCAAATCTATTTACGATAAATCAATCAGCATCGTTTGTTTATCAATTACAAATAGGTTGGGTTATTGAAATTATATACTTTAGTTATTATTGGGATTTTTTAGTCATTGATTTTCAGGTATAGAAGCTGAATAAGCTTCTCTATTATTCTATAAAATATCATCACTGTAGTGATATAAGGATTTTATGCATTAGATGCTTTTGGAGGAGTGTATGATGAAATTCAAGGCGGGATTTGTGTGTAGAGCTTTGTGAAGCAAATCACATGCACAATTAGCAGGTGGAATCCGTGCGACAAGAATCTGGATTATTTATAGATCAGGTGTGGTAGAAATTTTCGTCCTTTAGGACGGGAAGGAAGTAAACCAATGAGTTTGTAAAGCCAGTCATATAAGAGGGGTAGCAGATGGAATTCTCTGAGAGAAATTGATTTATCGACAGAGAAAGTGGAACTTTGTCGTTTAAAGAGAAATAAGAATTATGATTTCCAAAGGGATATGAAATAAAAATACTTTCGTTTTTGGTTGTTTTGGCAACTATGAAGGTGTTTAAAGATTAATTGTTTCAGTACATGCAATCTCGTTTTGGGGGGTTATAATGCTATAACGTTGCAATTGGCAGTGCCATTGATTTTGTAAGCGTTCAATGGAAAATAAATTAAAGCCTGCGGGTGGTTTTTTATCACCAAAAGCTTGTGATGCGGAAGGAACACCAACAATAGGAATTTTTTTTATAGGTCCTTCAATGTAATTCAATGTAGGTAAATGAGTATGTCCGTGAAGAATAAGTTCGCAACCGTGATATTTGATAACGTCTAGAAAACGTTTTATATCTCGTAGTTTTTTATGCCAAGATGTTGCCTTGGGAAAGGGGGGATGGTGAATCATGACGACACGAAAAAGGTTACGCTGTGCTGCTTCCTTTAAAAAGAGTGGTAAAGTTTGCGCTTGTATTTTACCAAAATAACCAGAAGCTTGAAAAGGTGGTGTCGCGATGGCTGAAGAAGTTGCTATAATGGCGACATTTTTGCGAATGCGCATATAAGGAAAAAGAAAGGCGCTTTTTTGAGGGACGTCACCTGTGATCCAAGGTTTAAAAAGAGTACATGCTTTTTGGAAAGCACCGCGGACATAGGCGTCATGATTTCCAAATGTCAAGGAAATATCTTGAGGTTGTCCTAAGTTAAGTAGCCAACGATGTGCTTGTTCAAATTCCTTATCTAGAGCAAGATTCACAAGATCACCAGAGATCACAAGATGATCAGGTTTTTTTTTGTTTAAGGCATCTATTAAAGTTTCTAGGACATTTGTTACCATTTGACTCTTACGTTTTCTTTGCCAATTCAGATAACCGGTAAGACGCTTTCCAGAAAGTTCAAAAAGGGAAGGTTGCGGGAGAGGGGAAAGATGTACATCCGATATATGGGCAAGATAAAACATAAAAGCTCGTAGAGTATTAAAAATGATTTAGAGCATAAGCATAAGATAAGTTGATACTTAAAGGCAAGAAGGATTGTAAA
Source organism: Bartonella sp. MR168JLCBS (assembly GCF_042194175.1). Taxonomy (NCBI): domain Bacteria; kingdom Pseudomonadati; phylum Pseudomonadota; class Alphaproteobacteria; order Hyphomicrobiales; family Bartonellaceae; genus Bartonella; species Bartonella sp. MR168JLCBS. Next base: position 163,962 of record NZ_JBHIMP010000002.1, read on the forward strand.
ATGAAAAATAGCTTGTTGAAAATATGAGAAAATTCTTTGAAGAATTAACGCTGTATTGTATTTTTTATGAAAAGAGCAACATAATACAACATATCATTCTTGGCAATTGATATGTCTTTTGTATGATGGGATAGACTTTAAAATGATGATCATAAAGTTTTAAGACTTTTAAATAGCTTTTATACGACTACACATTATCATAAAAAATCTAATTATTCAGTATAAAATGCAAAAGAATGTATTGTATTTATCAGGAATTTTTACGGTTTTGGGCTGCCATGTATTGCTTTTAATGGGAGATTTTTTCACGCAAAACAGAACGATTCAAGAGGAATATCCCAAATAAAATATCATTGTGCTGTACATTCATATATTTGTTTTGAAGAGATATTTCCCAGTGCGCTTGATTCCATTTCACGAAAGTTCTCAATACTATGAAAAGCCCCGTTTATAAGGCTTATTATGCGCCACCATTTTACATTTATACAAGGTGCAAAGTAAAACCATTATACTATTCCCCTCCCAATTTTGTGAAAATCCTTGCTTTAAGAGGATTCATAAGAGGTACTTTACTCTTTTCTTCAATGGTTTTTATTCATACAGACCTCTTTTAATGATGTGCAAGCGAGTGATTTTAATTAATTTAATATAGAAAGTATTACAAAAAAGAAAAATCCTACAGGGAATAATGACTCAATATGACTATAATGATAAATTATCATTATAGATCAATGTTTTTATCTAATTGTAAAAGACAAGAAAATACACAAAAAAATAAGCTAAATTTTAAGACTATTATACGAAATTTCAGATTTTTCAACGGCTTTCACGATACCACATGCTGCTCAACAGTAAAAGGCAAGCAAGCAGCGCCAAGAAACCAGAAAATATCGAAAAATAAAAGGTATTAATTAAACGGGTTTCTGTCGCTTCTTTCAGAATAATTGAATGTGCTGGGGAAGAAGACGGGTTTATTTTTGATTGAATCAGCTTGAATGGAGGAAGATGAATGTTTTCTTTTCCCTCAGGATGTAACCGTCCGATATAACCACCGGTGTGTTTAATAATGGGGGCTAGTTTTTCTTGTGTTGAAATTAAGTCAAACAATTCAAGATTATCGAGCATCCCTACAGAAGAAAGTATTGTTAAATCGCCATTTTTAATGGTAAAAATTCCTGTTTCATTAGTGGTCCCAGTTGCGCTGAAGAGACCTTCTTGCTCTTTGGTGAGAGTGATATGTTCTTTTTTTCCAGAAGGAAAGGTTATTTCAGCGGGTTCTGGATGGTCTTTTAGAGTTTGGCGGTGAATTGTTAAATGATGATGGCTGCTAGTTGCACTTAATTTTTCTTCCTCAAGCTCTGGTTCTTTCATGAGCCAATGGGCAATACGACGATAAAGAGCTGCATAAGGACCGCCGCCTTCGAAACCTCGTGCCCAAAGCCAACTTTCATCGGAGAGCAACATGCCTACACGTCCTTTATCAACATGCGCGAGAAGTAAAAGTGGTTGTTCATTGGCTCCTTTCATGAGGGCGATTCCGTTATTTATGTTTTGAATAGCGATTTGTCGCAACCATTGCCCCCATTGAGAAGCTGGAAGGTTAAGTGTTGCAAGGCCCCTTGTGACAGGATGGCGTTCACCTTCTTTGGTTAATGTGGGGCGAAAAGGCTTTTCAATAATAGTTCCATTGGGCAATGCCGGTAGAATGCTTATTAAAGGTGTTTTCGCAAGTGAGTTGTTTTTTGTAAATTCAGGTCCTGTTACCATCAGCAATGCACCCCCCTTTTGTACATATTGGGCGATATAATCATAATAGATTAAGGGTAGGGCAGCAGAGTGCTGGTAGCCATCAAGGATAATGAGATCAAAGTTATTAATCTCTTCAACAAAGAGTTTTCTTGTCGGAAAGACCACCAAGGATAATTGGCTTAAGGGCGTATTATCTGCTTTGGTGGGAGGACGTAAAATAGTAAAGTGAACAAGATCAATATTGGAGTCACCTTTCAAAAGGTCTCGCCATGTCCGTTCTCCATTATAAGGAGCACCTGAAATAAGAAGAACGCGTAAATTTTCTCTGATTCCTTCAATGATTGTTATGGCGCGGTTGTTTTCAAAGCTTAGTTCACCTTTGTGTGGATCGGTTATCACTTGGATAATATTTTTTTCAGCATGAGGAAGGGTAATTTCAGTTTGAAAAATCACGCCAGGAGTTACAGAATAATGGCCAATGTTTTGTCCATTGACGCTTAGTGTAATATTTGCTTTCTGTGGTATTGTTTTTTTGGCGGGGCCTTTATCTTCTACCAAAATGGAGAGCGTTTGTGGTTTGTTGACAAGGGCAAAGCGTGGAGGAGAAATAAACTTGATTTGGCGATCAAATTCATCTGAGTGTCCTGTAATCAGAGCATTGAGAGGTGCTTTATGATGAAGGTCTGAAATGGAAGGGATGTCATGTACTTGTCCATCGGTGATAAAAATGGTTCCTGCATAACGAGAGGACGGCACATCAGATACTGCTTGTGTTAAAGCATCAAACAAATTCGTTGAGGGCGCATACTGATTATCAGCAAGTTTTCCAGCTTCAATAAAGCGTGGTTCAAATTGTGGATAATGCGCCAATGCTTGCGTTAATTGCGCGCGCGCTTCATCACTATCGTTTGTACGTGTTCCAAATGTTTGGCTTTTGCTGCGGTCAATGACAATACCTACTGTGCTTTTCAGTGGTTCGCGCTGTTCTTTTATGATCATTGGATTGAGCAAAGCAAGGATGAGGGCGCTTAATGCCATCAGACGAAATAAAGAACCTTGACGTTGCGTAACAAGACCAACAACGACAAAAAGCATCGATATTCCACTTAAGAACAGAATCCAAATGAGTGGTAAAAAAGGCTGAAAAGTGAAAAATGATATCATTGCCTTCTTTCTCTTTTAAAGCGTTCCAAGAGTGCTGGAACATGAACTTGGTCCGCTTTATAGTTTCCTGTAAGAACATAAAGGACAATATTTAAACCTGCACGAAATGCCCATAGACGTTGCATTGGATCATTGGGAACAAGGGGATATTTCCATGTCCCTTTTTCATCCAGTGCCCAAGCACCGGCAAAGTTATTGGCGGTGATGAGAAGAGAACTTACATTATCACCGCTAGCAAGAGAATTTTTATTTTTTTTGTTTGTTGATGAGGATTCAATCCATAAAGGTGAACCACGGTAGAGACCAGGAAAATCTGGCATAATATAAAAAGAACGTGCAACAACATGATCCGTTGATGCTGGCTCAATGGATGGAATATTTAACTCTTTTAAGATATCTCGTAATCGTTGCGTTTCTGGAGTGGCATCTCCTTCAAGATTAAGATTGCTCTTTATCTGATCGCGTGTGTCAAATAAAATTGTTCCCCCATGTTTCATAAAGTTATTTATTTTTTCAAGACTTTTGGGAGTAGGTATAGGACTCTTAACATCAATTGGCCAGTAAATAAGAGGATAAAAAGAGAGTTCATCTTTATCGAGATTAAGTGCTGTAACAGAGCCTGGGGTAAGCATTGTACGTTCTGCGATAAATTGACTTAACGCTTCTAGACCACTTTTACTCGTTGTATCAATTTCATGATTATTGGTTATAACATAGGCAAGATGTGTTGCACCAGCAGCTTGTACACTATCATGATGATTTTCTTTCGTTTGTGCATAAAGAGTTGGATCATATGAAAACAAGGCAATAAGACTTATAAAAGGGAGGAGAAACATATTACGCCGTTTCATGAAAGAAAAAATATCTCCCATCCATAAAATGAGAAAATTGTCAAAGGCGAATAATAAGATGGCTAATCCTAAAAGTGGACCGATAAGATTTTTTTCTTTTGTATCGTAAGATAAAGGGCTTTTATTAAGAGAAGTTGGCAATGATGATTGTTTCATCAAGTGCGACGAACGAGTTAAGAGATTGAGTGCATAAAAATCGCTTTTGACACCATAAAGTCCTGGGGGAGTATTATAGGAAGGATGGGGTGGATTTTGAGAGTCAAAGACCAGTGGAACAACATGAGAGGGCGGTACTTGTAATTGTCCGTCAGCGGTTATGGTTCGCCACGGGTTTTGTACCATTGTTCTTTTTTCTCTGTGTGTTAGGTTTGTGTTTTCGTTAGACCCTAATGTGATTAGTTTTTGCAACATTTGTGCAAAAAAGCCAGAAAGAGGAAGATTAGACCATGTGGGGTCAGGAGCAACATGAATGAGAATGAGGGTTCCTTTACCACGTTTTGCTGCGGTAATAAGAGGGGTCCCATCCGAAAGGCTAAGCCACGTTTTTTCAAAAAGATCTGGGGTTGGTTCTGCGAGGATTTGGCGCGAGACAGTGACATCTTCTGGAAAAGGAAGATCAAAGAAAAAGCTATTTTTTGCAAAAGGGGCAAGCTTTTGTGGTTTCGTCCAAGACATAATACTTCCAAGGAAACGTTGCCCCTGACGTAGCGGTATCGGAAGGAGACTATCATAATGTTCTGCACTACTGAGTTTTTCTCCTGCAAAGCGGATGAGTGTTCCCCCTTTATTCACAAAATCAGAAAGTTTTTTTTCTGCTTTTTCAGGCATGTTAACCATGTCGCTCATAATGAAAACAGATGGATTTTGTTTAAGCAAATAATCAATATCCGTTGAAAGCTCTCTTCCACCGGCGGTTATAAGCTGTGTATATTTCTGTAATGCTTTGATAATGTAATAAAATGGAGAAAGTAAAGGCTGTGCCATTTCATTGGTATCGGGTGATAGAAGAGCAACACGGCTTATCTTGTTATGGCTGTCTACCAAGAAAGTTGCAGCAGCATGGTTTTGATTATTCATTTTTATCCAAGCGATATCATTACGTAGTTCAAGTGGCACATCAAAAGGAACAAGAGCTGTTGTTTCTCCTTCAGAGAAATTTTTCGTAAATTGACCGAGAAGTTGATTGTTTGAATCGTAGAGGTTGAGTGTAGCGGAAGTTTTGCCGTGTGTTGTTGAGCGGATAATACGCGCGACCATGCTTCCATCGTTATTTTCTACGGATGTTATGCCGATTAAATCGGAAATATCAGCCAAATACCATAAGAATTTTTCAGGTTTTAATTCTTCAAGCAAAGAAAAAGCTTGCTCATCTTCATTTGTTTGTAATCCATCACTTAAATAAGCAACATCAAGAGGTTTTCCTTTGGTTATTTTTCTGAGTTTTTTCAGTGCGTGCACACGGTTGACAGGCCAAGGACGCGGTTGCAAATGCATTAAATGCTGTTTTATAATCTTGGCGGGTTGCGGCTCTATATTGGAGATATCATTTTCAGCCGTTGCAATAAGATAAATATTTTTTTGCTGTTTTTCTACCTGAGCAAGGAGCATTTCAGCGATAGAGATGCGCTTTTTCCATTCTTTTACAGAAGCCCAACCATTATCAATAATGAGTGCAAGGGGTTGAGATCCGGAAAAGCTGATTGGTTTTTGATCCCACGTGGGGCGTGCTAACGCTATGATAACAAGTGCCGCTATGGTTAAACGCAACAAGAGCAACCACCAAGGTGTATGTTTTGCTGTTTCCTGCTGATGAGTTGGTTTGGGTAAGAAGCGTAACGGAGGAAAAAGCTCTTTACGCGGAGATGGAGGAGTTATCCGCAACAGCCACCAAATGATCGGTAGGAACAAAAGCCCTAGTAACAGAAAGGGAGCAGCAAAACTCAAAGGGCCCTCCTTTTTTGCAATGGAGAGTCGCCCATTGTATTTGCAAGATGAAAAATGGTCTCTGTTAAAGGTTGATCCGTTTTACTAACGTGATAAGACCATCCTTGACGTGCGCAAAAATTTGCCAACTCTTGTCGCCTTGCGTGATATAGTTTACAATAGCTCTTACGAAGATCTTCTGCTTTTGTGGAAACATGTTTCTCTTTCGTTTCAGGATCAAAAAATTCTGTGTGACCTGCGTAGGGAAAGCTTTCTTCTGCGGGATCAGAAATTTCAATTAAATGAGCTGTCACCTGTTTTGTAGTTAAAACGGTTAAATGTTGGATGATTTTTTCAGGATAGTCGAGAAAATCACTCATTATAACGACATGTGAAAAGCGTGTAATCGTTGAAAAATCCGGAAATGAATTTTCATCTGAATGATTTTCTAAAGCAAAGGCTATTAGCTCTACGACATTGGATGTCATTGTGGGGGACATTAAGTTTGGAATAGCAATATGTTCGCCACTGCGAGCAAGAAGTGATGCTAGGGTAAGGGTAAGAATAATGGCATGATTACCTTTAGAGATTTTAGAAAAGCGCGAACAGTAATGCATTGATGCGCTCTGATCAGGACAGAGCCAAACGGTTTGTGTCATTTGCCATTCGTGTTCGCGGAGATATGTATTTTCATCACGCGCTGAGCGCCGCCAATCAATGCGGGTAATGGATTCTCCTTCAACATAGGGACGAAATTGCCAAAAGTTTTCCCCATTACCGCGTTTGCGTTGTCCATGCCATCCGGTTATCAGTGTATTAGCGATATGACGTGCTTGTAAAAGGAAATATGGCATTTTGCCAGTATCCTTATCCAGTTCATTTGCCAGCGACAATGGAGGCTTTTGTAAAACTTTTTTGCCAATAGCCATTCAAAGAGCATCTTTCACAAGGTTATTGATAATATCTTTTACAGTTACATCTTCAGCACGGGCAGAAAAATTAAGAGCCATGCGGTGTTGTAATACGGGATAGGCCAATGCTTCAACATCATCAAGTGAGGGGGCTAAGCGTCCATAATAAAGAGCACGGGCGCGAACACAAAGTGAAAGGGCTTGTGATGCCCGTGGACCAGGTCCCCAAGAAACATAAGTATTAGCAAGGCTATTGTCTTTATGAGGGCGAGTTGAGCGGACAATTTTTAAAATAGCTTCGATCACATTTTCTGAAAGAGGCATTTTGCGAACGATATTTTGAATTTTTTGCAATTTTTTGGCGGACAAAATTGGTTTTGCATTTGATTTCTTTTCTTTTGTTGTTTCTAAAATGATCCGTCGCTCTGTTGTGAGGTCAGGATAGTCAATATCGATTTGCATCAAAAAGCGATCCAGTTGTGCTTCAGGAAGTGGATAAGTCCCTTCTTGTTCGAGAGGATTTTGCGTTGCAAGAACATGAAAAGGTTGTGGCAAATCATAACGGATACCTGCAACAGTAACATGATATTCTTGCATAGCTTGTAAAAGGGCTGACTGTGTCCGTGGGGAAGCACGATTGATTTCATCGGCCATGAGAAGTTGCGTGAAAATAGGACCTTGAATGTACCGAAAAGAACGTTTACCGTCTTTATCGGAATCCATAATTTCAGAACCAATAATATCCGATGGCATTAAGTCAGGAGTAAATTGGATGCGTTTTTCATCAAGCCCTAAGACTGTTCCCAATGTTTCAACAAGACGTGTTTTTGCAAGTCCTGGAGCACCGACAAGAAGGGCGTGACCACCAGCAAAAATAGAGATTAAAGCATATTCGATTACCTGACTTTGCCCAAAAATAACTTTGTCAATTTCTTGTTGTAAAATATCCAATTCTTTGTGTGCCATATCAATATCATCAATAATGACTTGAGCCTCATGATTGATATTGACCTTTTTTACAGAATTGGATGATAGATCATGTTGACTCATATTTCTTCCTTAAGGCGTTTGTCGCAAAAATGGTAATTTTCTCTGCATGATAATGGATATTTTATTGTTTGTAACAGAAAATGAGAAGAAATGAAGTATCATATGCCATTTTTTTCATATTCGTATACAAGAAGAGAAAAGTTTTTTTTGGAAGGAATAGACGTGTTTTATAAGGGATGTCTTAAAAATTTTGTTTTATGAAGAGAGTTCTTTAAAGCAATGAAGACAACTTTTTTGAAAGGTTAAAGGGTGAATATAAGACAGGACTTCAAACAGGTTGCGTGGTTACAACAAAAGGATATCCAAACACTTCTTCGTGTTTTGTCTTTGGAGGGAGAAGAGGCGCGTATTGTAGGGGGAGCAGTGCGCAATCAACTGCTAGGGCAGCCTATTAGTGATATTGATATTGCAACAACTTGTTTGCCGCAACAGGTTATTACACGTGTAGAAGAAGCAGGATTTAAAGCTATTCCTACAGGGATTGCTTTTGGTACAATAACAGTAGTTGCTCATTCATGTTCTTATGAGGTTACAACGCTTCGCTGCGATATTGAAACAGATGGTCGTCATGCAAAAGTGGCATTTGGTCGTGATTGGAAAAAAGATGCTGAACGGCGGGATTTTACGATAAATGCGCTTTATTGTGATGCTGCTGGCAATCTTTATGATGATGTGGGAGGTTTGAGTGATATTGCTAGCCGAACAGTTCGTTTTATTGGGATTGCAGAAGATCGTATTTGCGAAGATTATTTGCGTATTTTACGTTTTTTTCGCTTTTTTGCATGGTATGGAGCAGGGCGACCTGATGTACAAGGATTGAAGGCATGTGTTAGTTTAAAACACGGTTTAAAAAAACTTTCTTCTGAACGTATTTGGGCAGAAATGAAAAAGCTTCTTGCGGCGTTTGATCCAACGCGTGCTCTTTTATGGATGCGACAAAGCAGAATTTTGGCACTTATTTTTCCTGAAACAGAACGATGGGGTATTGATGCAATTCACGCATTGGTGAAGACAGAATACGCTTTTGGTTGGAAAGTTGATCCATTGTTACGGCTAGAAAGCCTTCTTCCTCCTGACCCCATACGTCTTCATGAAATGGCACAGCGCTTGCATTTTTCCCATAAAGAAACAACACGATTAAAAGAATGGGCAGAGTTAGAAATAATAAACCAAAACTGTTCTGATCATTTTGTGCAAAAACTGATTTATTTTCATGGACGACAGCCAGTTTTAGATCAATTATCGTTGTCTGTCGCTGCATCACATCTCGATAATCTGGAAAAAAGTGATGCTTTGCAAAGAGCAGAGGATTATGTCAAGCTTCATCAGCTTGCCAAAAAATGGCAGATTCCAACTTTTCCCATTAATGGTAACGATTTAATAAAGAAAGGTTTTGCTAAAGGTGTGCTTTTAGGAAAAAAGCTTAAAGAGTTAGAAATGATATGGGTCGAAAGCGGATTTTTAATGGATCGTCATGCATTATTAGAAAAAATTGATTTATAATAATAATTCATTATTCGTCATGTGAAACAAGAGCTCCGAATATTGTAAGGTTATTTCAAACCTGTTCATATTACATCAATCAAAATTATAGCCTTACACGTTACAAGTGGGAAGCCGTGTGAGGAAAAATGATTACAGAGAGAAAAAATGTCTTTTATGAACCATCTCAAAGATAAGGATTCTCGAAAGTGAAAACGGATAAAGAGAATAATGATAGCGGTTTGCATTTTGTATGAGCATAAAGAGGGGGATGTCCAATGGATTTTTACTATGAGGAGTATTTAATCATTCATAGGTGGTGATATGAAATGGATGTGATGGGCACTAAGAAATGTTATTTTATCAGCACCTGATTGTTGGAAAATGATAAGTGTTATACGCTCTAACTGTTCTTTATATGTTGTATATTGTTTTTCGTGATAATTTATGAGTTTTTATAGGCATTCTGTAAGTTATTCCAAAAGTATTATTGAACTTTATGCGCTTTTAATTACTCATTATATTCTATAAAAAATATTTTTTTAATTATTTAAAACCATATTTCATGTATTTTTATTGTTCTATTAAAGATTTTAATGGAATTGTTGTGTTTTTATAGATTACAGTTTCTTTCATGATAACCAATTTGGCGTAATGCTTCTCCCGTTGTTATGGCTACGCACATGGCGAGATTTAGAGAGCGTGCCTGTGGTTGCATGGGAATTTTCAATGTGGAATCGGCCGTTTCATGAACATAATCGGGAACGCCAGCTGTTTCACGACCAAAAAGTAAAACATCATTTTTTTGATAGCATATCTGCGTATAGCATGTTTTTGCTTTTGTACTTAAAAGCAACAGACGGCGGTTAAAGTGTTTCATGGAGCTTATAAAATGTTGCCAATCAATGTGTCGTTCTAAGGAAGCATATTCGAGATAATCCAATCCTGCGCGTTTGAGATTACGATCCGACAGATTAAAGCCTGCGGGTTCAATAATGTGCACATGTAAACCAAAACAAGCGCTAAGACGTAAAATCGTTCCAGTATTACCAGCGATATCAGGTTGGAAAAGAGCTATATGAAGTGTCATGTTCTCTGTAATATGATTTTTCTTTCAACTTTGTAAAGAAGCGTTACAATTTATTCGAAAAATATGCTTTGAGAAATACATGTTTTTTTATGTTTTATTTTTATTCACTTTAAATTTCAGGGAAAAAGTTATGTACACAGGTTTGTTTGGGATAAGAGAGAATCTCCCTATTAGGGACTTCCTTTTATTGAGCGATACATGAAATGGATTGGCTCATTATGTTGAAAAGTGGGATATTTAATGAGGTTAGATCATCCATTTTAATGAAAATCAACAAAATATGCTTTTTATGCAAAAGCAGAAGCGGAAAAAATACTCATTCAACCAGTTGGAATTGAGGGAGGGAGAGATGCTGTAAATGTGTTAAAGAAATAACCGATAAGCTCAACTTATTTACTGAGATCTGGTCATAATAAGACTATGTTTCTTTCTTTAGGAGTGTTTATTTACACGCTATCTCCGTTTTTCACAGGCGGGGGAGTAATTTTGATTGATTAATATGAATAGGTTTGAAATGAAAGAAACTTACGGTGTTTCAGGATTTCATTCACTCTGTAAAACGATGAATTATCATTATAAAACAGTTTTTTGTATAGACCATACAAATGGCAGAAGTTTTTTACGGGGATGTTTTTATGGTTGATGCAACTGAGTGATCAAGCATTGTACAATGGGAGAGGGTATGGTAGAAGAATGTTTTAGCAAATAGTCTCTTTAAGTTAAGTCCATGGGTGAGCAAACGAGGCGGGATTTTCTGTTTTTGGTAACAGCTGTTGCAGGAGCAGTTGGAATGGGAGCGGTTGCGTGGCCTTTTATCCGTCAGTTGCGTCCAGATGAAGCTGTTTTGGCATCTTCCTCTGTTGAGGTTGATCTTTCTGGTATTGAAGAGGGGATGTCGGTGACGGTAAAGTGGCGAGGACAGCCTGTTGTTATTCGAAACCGTACAACAAAAGAAATTGCTGATGCGCGCGCTACTGAATTGAGTCTTCTAAAAGATCGTCAAGCGCGCAATCCTAATCTTGAAGGTGAAAAAGAAGCAACAGATTTTGCGCGTTCAGCAGGTAAAGGACGTGAAAATTGGCTTATTGTTATTAATCTTTGTACGCATCTAGGCTGTGTAACACTTGGGCAATCGGGTAAATTTGGAGGATGGTTGTGTCCCTGTCATGGATCTGTTTACGATACCGCTGGAAGAGTGCGGTCAGGTCCAGCTAACTATAATTTGGCTATTCCACCTTACCAATTTCTTTCTGATACTTTGCTCAAAATAGGATAAGGTTATGACAAGGTTTCCTCCTTATTGTCCTAAAAATGCTCTTGCTCGTTGGTTTGATAAGCGTTTTCCTCTTCCTCGTTTTTTTTATAATACATTTGTGATTTTTCCTGTTCCGCGTAATCTTAATTACTTTTACACATTTGGCGGTATTTTGACCATTATGCTTTTATCACAGCTCTTGACTGGTATTGTCTTGGCTATGCATTATGTTCCAGATATTCATTTGGCTTTTGAAACCAGTGAACGATTTCGGCGTGAAGGGCAGTTTGGTTGGCTTTTTCGTCCATGGCATTCTGTAGGCTCTTCGTTTTTTTTTATTGCTGTTTATATCCATTTGGCACGTGGACTTTATTATGGTTCTTATAAAAATATGCGAGAAATGGTGTGGGTTACAGGTATTTTTATTTATATCATCATGATGGCAATAGCATTTTTTGGTTATGTGCTTGTTTGGGGGATGATGTCTATTTCAGCGGCTTCAGTGATTGCAGGGCTTTTAAAAACGATACCTTTTGTGGGGACATGGTTGCATGAGACACTTCTGGGTGGTTATGGCGTAGGACAACCAACGTTGAATCGTTTTTATGTTTTCCATTATGTTTTATCATTTGTTTTGCTTCTTTTTGTGGGGCTGCATATTTGGGCAATCCATTATGTTGGGCAAGGCAATCCAACGGGTCTTGCTATACAATCAGATAAGGAAACGGTTCCATTTTCACCTTATGCGCTTATCAAAGATATTTTTGCTATTACTGTTTTTTTGATCTTCTTTGCCTGGTTTTTGTTTTATATGCCTGATTATATGGGGCAGGCTGAAAATTATAGTGTGGCAGATCCTTTAAAGGCACCTCTTCGTGTGGTTCCAGAATGGTATTTTTTGCCTTTTTATGCGATACTTCGTGCTATAACTTTTGATATTGGTATTTTCCCTTCAACTTTTGTGGGCTTTGTTTTATTTGTCAGTTCGATTTGCATTTTAATTTTTGTGCCATGGTTAGACCGCTCTAAAATATGTTCAGCAAGATATCGACCTGTTTATAAAATTTTCTTTTGGGCGTTGGTTATTGATGTCGTTTTCCTTGGTTGGTTGGGGTCAAGAGAAATAAATGACAAAATCCTTTTATGGACGCAATTAGCTACGGTTTATTATTTTATATTTTTTTTGGTTATTTTGCCGACTTTGCCAGCGTTTGAAAAAAATTGTTCTCTTCCTTCTTCAATTATGCAAGATTTAAAACAGAAAAAAAAGAGACTATGGTAAATGTTTTTGTCGGACTGATTGTTATCGTTGCTATGAGCTTTTCTGCTCAGAGTTTAGCGGGGGATGCCTCTGATCAGGAGGAGGAATTTATTTCTTTTCCTTTAAGGATTCCTAAAAAACAAGAATGGAGTTTTTCAGGTCCATTTGGGCTTTATGATAAGGCGCAATTGAGGCGTGGATTAAAGGTTTATAAACAAGTTTGTTCCAGCTGCCATGGGCTAAAATATGTGGCTTTTCGCAATTTAAAAGCTCTTGGGTATGATCAAGAACAGATTAAAGCTTTGGCGCGGCAATATGAAGTGCGCGATGGTCCTAATCGAGAAGGAAAATTTTTTAAACGTGCTGGGGTTGCAACGGATTATTTTCCTTCTCCCTTTGCACATGAAGAAGAAGCAAGATTTATTTTAAATAGTGCTTATCCTCCAGATTTGTCATTGATGGCACGTGCACGTGGTGTATCTTTGCCGTTTCCTGCTTTAATTACTGATGCATTGGCTCATTATGATACAGCTGGTCCAGATTATATTACAGCTCTTTTAACAGGATATCAGAAGGCACCGAAGGAGATAAAAATTGCGGATGGTTATTGGTATAATCCTTATTTTATTGCCGGTAATTCTTTAACTATGGCTCCTCCTTTGAGTGATGGTATGGTTGCTTATGAAGATGGAACCCCAGAAATCATTGAACATTACGCGCGCGATGTTTCTGCTTTTTTGATGTGGGCTGCCGATCCTCATATGGAAATTCGTAAAAAAACCGGTTTTCGTGTTATTTTATTTTTAATCATTTTTGCAGGGCTTGTTTATATTTTAAAAAATCGTATTTGGTGTGGTTTAGAAGAAGAGTTAGAGAAAGAAACAAAAGACGAAATAAAGAGAAAATGATAAAGCGACAAGGCTTGAAAGAGTATAGAGTATAAAGAGCATAAGGAACAAATCTGTTTATGATGCATTGAGGTTTTATAAAGTAAAAGCAAAGTAAAAACGGAGATGTTAAAATGAAAAAAATTGCATGTACTACTCTTATGTCAATTTTGATGGTTTCTAGTACTTACGCTCAGTCTTTTGAAGTGCCTTCAAAACCTGAAATGATCTCTTCGACGGGTATTGTACAGGTGGGGGTAGATAAGTCTGTGCGTTATGTGACACCTTTAGCAACGGATTTTGTTGCTTCCAGCCTTATAGGCGCCAATGTATATAATATAGAAGATGAAAATATTGGTGAAGTAAAAGATATTATTTTACGTGAAAATAATATTGCAGGGTTTGTTGTTGCTGTTGGTGGTTTTCTTGGCATAGGCGAGAGTTATGTGGTCGTTTCTCCAGAAACAATCCAGATGACAAATGATTATGGTAAATGGAAACTCATTACAAATGCGACAAAGGATTCTTTAAAGGACGCTCCAACATTTAAATACGAAGGGCGTTGGACGCGCTAATTTTATATTCCCATTCTTTAATGGATAAAACTGTTGCTATCATAATAATATGCTAGCAACGTTTTTTTTGTTCAAAAAATTCTTGGGAGCTTTTGCGACAAGATTCCAAGGACCTATTACAAAGTTTTCAAGATAAACTATTAAGACAGAGTGAAGATTTAAGTATTATGTTTAAATAACATGACATCGCCATCTTGCACAATGTATTCTTTTCCTTCATCGCGGGCTTTTCCTGCTTCTTTTGCACCGCTTTCTCCACCCAGAGCAATATAGTCATTGTAGCTGATGGTTTGGGCACGAATGAAACCGCGCTCAAAATCTGAGTGAATAACGCCAGCTGCTTGGGGAGCTTTTGTACCACGCGTAATTGTCCATGCTCGTGTTTCCTTAGGCCCACAGGTGAAGTAAGTAATGAGATCAAGTAAATGGTAACCAGCACGAATAAGGCGATTTAAACTTGGTTCAAAGAGTCCTAGAGCATTGAGATATTCTGATGCTTCAGCATCACTCAGTTGTGTGATTTCCGCTTCGATAGAAGCAGAAATGATAATGCTTTGCGCATTTTGCTCTGTTGCCATTTTTTCAACTGTTTGGGTAAAGCTATTTCCATGAGCGGCGTCATTTTCGCTTACGTTACAAACATAAAGTACAGGCTTGGAGGTTAAAAGATTCAAACTCTTAAGAATGTGGTGTTCATCGGAAGAGATATCTTTGAGTAATAACCGGACAGGGTTTCCCTGTTGCAGTATGTTTAATGCTTTTTCCATAATGGGTAAAATTGTGAGAGCTTCTTTGTCTTTTCCGGTCGCACGTTTACGGATTTGTACGATTCGTCGCTCAAGGCTCTCAAGATCGGCAAGCATGAGTTCGGTTTCAACGGTTGTGGCATCAGAAACAGGATCAATACGTCCTTCTACATGGGTAATATCTTCATTTTGAAAACAGCGTAAAACGTGGACAATGGCATCGACTTCGCGAATATTGGCTAAAAATTTGTTTCCTAAACCTTCGCCTTTTGAAGCTCCTCGTACAAGCCCCGCAATATCGACGAAGTTAATGCGTGTAGGAATTATTTCTTTTGAACCAGCGATTGATGCAATTTTTTCCATTCGTAAATCTGGAACAGCAACTTCACCGGTATTGGGTTCAATGGTACAAAAAGGATAATTGGCAGCCTGTGCAGTGGCTGTTTTTGTTAATGCATTAAAAAGAGTTGATTTCCCAACATTAGGTAATCCGACAATACCGCATTTAAAGCCCATGAGAGTCTTTCTTTTCTTTTGATTTTTCTTTCTTTTCTTTTGATTTTATAGTCAAGATAAAGCTTCTTTTTTATAGCATATTTTTAGAAGAGTTATAGTCTTTGTGTTGCGATAAGTGAGAAAAAAGTCTAAAGTAACAGATAATTTGCTTTTTTTACCTTAGTTCTTCTTATCTTAATGCTCTCCTTAGTCTCAAGGATAAGAAAACTTCGAATTAATGTTAATAATGTGCTAAGTTTTTCATGGTATGCAAATCTGCATAAATAATTAATCGGAGAAAATAGAAGAGTGTTATCTCGTTGTGTCTTTTTAATTGCAGCACTTTTGGCTTTAGCTGGATGTGCTACACATCAGTCAGATATGTCATCAGTTCCTTTTCAACAAGTTCGATACATTCCACCAGAAATACAGGCTTTGTACGGTCCTGTAACGAATGAGACCTATTTGTTACCTGCTGTTGATCTTGCGACAATTGATCCAAAGTTTTGGCGACAAGAAGTGATTTATTATACATCTTATCCACCTGGAACATTGGTTGTAGATACGCAAGAGTGTTTTCTTTACCTTATTGGTGAAAATGGAAAGGCTTTACGTTATGGGATTGGGGTCGGTAAGGAAGGTTTAGCATTTGAAGGTGAAGGGGTTGTACAGCGCAAGCGTCGTTGGCCAAATTGGGCTCCTACTGCAGCTATGATGGCTCGAGAACCAGAACGTTATGGTCATCTTGGGAAAGGAATGCCACCAGGACCCGATAATCCATTAGGTGCGCGGGCACTTTATTTGTTCAAAAATGGGAAAGATACACTTTTCCGTATTCATGGCTCACACGAATCGTGGTCAATTGGGCGTGCTATTTCAAGTGGGTGTATTCGTTTGCTTAATCAAGATATTATTGATCTTTATAATCGTGTTCCCGTTGGTTCGCGTGTTGTGGTCTTACAAAACAATAGGAGTATTCCTACAGTTTATAGTCAACAATCAAATGGCTATGATCCGCTACAGTCGACCATTCAGCCAAATGAATTTTTTTAATTTGGGGGAGAAAATTGAAGAGAACTGTTTGAGTATTTTGGTTTGCTGTTCAATCTTCTCTTTCTCTCAAAAGAGAATATAAGCCTTTCTTTTTCAAAAGTGTGTATAAGAGACATTTTTTTCAAGAGTTCTTATCCATATGCTTCACGCGACTGTGACACGCAAGTCAATGGTTTTGATTGTTTTTTATCGTTTGTGAAATTTCATTCATAAAGAGGGATTTGTCATCTTTTATAAGGAGAGCGATATTTTTTGCAATTGTCTCTAAGAGAGGGGATAACCATTCTTGATCAGATTTGGTAAAATTTCCCAGAACATGCTGATGAACAAGTTCTTTGCTTCCAGGATGACCAATTCCTATGCGTATACGACAATAGTCAGTGCCACAATGGGCATCAATAGACTTAATACCATTATGCCCATTATTTCCTCCACCAATTTTTATACGAACTTTTCCCGGTGACAGGTCTAACTCATCATAAATGATGATCAAATTCTTCAGATCTAATTTATAAAATCGCAAAGCTTCACCGATAGCTTGACCAGAGAGATTCATGAAAGTTTGCGGTTTTATAAGAAAAATTTTCTCATTATTTATGAAACCATTAGAGATTTCTGCTTGAAACTTCTTCGACCATGGAGAAAAAGAGAAGGACTGATAGATGGCATCAACAGCCATAAAACCGATATTATGGCGGTTATTTTGATATTGTAAACCAGGATTGCCAAGACCAGCAATAAGCCACATGTGTATCTTCAGTCAAAGTATGAGTAAGGGTAATGTCTCATAAATTAAGGCGGAAAAAATTCCCGCCTTTTGAGTTTTATGAAGTTTGCGTGTCTTCTTCTTCATCTTCTTGTTCAGAAGTTTCATCACTGACATCCATGCCAGCAGGAGCTGCAATGGTTGCAATGGTAAAATCTCGATCTTGGATGATGGGAGTCACATCTTTTGGCAGTTGCACTGCTGAAATGTGAATAGAGTCACCAATAGAGTAGCTGGCGAGATCAATTTCAATAGCTTCAGGAATAGCACTTGCTGGAGCCGTACATTCAATTTCGTGCCGAACAATATTGAGGACACCACCCTTTTTAAGTCCAGGTGCTGTATCTTCATTGAGGAAGTGGACAGGAATATTCACTTCTACAACGGATTTTGCTGAAATGCGTAAGAAATCTACATGGAGGGGAAAGTCACGCACGGGATCTAATTGATAATCTTTTGGCAAAACCATAATTTTTTGCTTGTCAAGAATAATCGTTGCAATGGTGGTACGAAAGCCACCGGCATGAATTTTGTAGAAAATTTCTTTATAGGGAACTGTTATTGCCAAAGGAGGTTGTTTTTCACCATAAATGACAGCAGGAATAAGACCGTTGCGGCGAAGTTCACGGGAGGACCCCTTACCAACCCGCTCGCGTTTTTCGGCCTTAAGAGTGTAGCTTTTGCTCATAATTTAAGTCCTTTTTACATGATTGGAGATCCTTCAAAAACAGTAATAGTTTTTGCATGGATATGAAGATATGCGCTAACCAACAGCGATCGCTCCATTCTGCGTTGCCTCCAAGGGTGTCTACACAGAAGTTTGTTCTATAATTCAAACTATTCATAGATGCAAGAGTTGTGGGAAAAATCGATGATTTCTACCGTTAAAAAGGAGGAAATGTTACAAATTACGGTGTGGATGGAGAATCAGCCAATATGCGCTGGCACTGATATGTTCAAAATCAAACACTGGAGATGTTATGAAGGTTGAGATTGCCTTGGGTGAGATGTCAGAAAGTCGTGCTTTGCATAAATCGATGCCAGCACTTCTTGATCTGGAAGAGTTATTGGCGACACGTCTTCTTGTACAAGGTAATTCCGGTTCAGGGAAATCACATCTTTTACGCCGTCTTTTGGAGCAAAGTGCTAAGTGGGTTCAGCATTGTGTAATTGATCCAGAAGGCGATTTTGTAACTTTGGCAGATAAATTTGGTCATGTTATTGTAGAGGCTCAACGTAGTGAATTAGAATTGACTCGTATTGCCCATCGCATTCGACAACATCGGGTTTCAGTGGTATTTAATCTTGAAGGTTTGGATACTGAACAACAGATGCGTGCTGTAGGGGCTTTCCTTGGGGCACTGTTTGATGTGGAACGTGATTATTGGTATCCTATGCTTGTCGTTGTCGATGAAGCACAATTGTTTGCTCCAACTGCAGCAGGAGAAGTTTCTGATGAAGCACGTAAGATTTCTCTTAGTGCTATGACCAATCTTATGTGTCGAGGGCGTAAACGTGGTCTTGCTGGTGTTATTGCGACACAACGTTTGGCTAAGTTGGCCAAAAATGTTGCTGCTGAAGCTTCAAACTTTTTAATAGGGCGGACTTTTTTAGATATTGATATGGTGCGCGCTGCTGATCTTTTGGGAATGGAGCGCCGCCAAGCGGAAATGTTTAGAGATCTTGAGCGGGGGAATTTTATAGCTTTAGGCCCCGCTTTATCACGACGTCCCTTACCAATCATTATCGGTTCTGTTGAAACTTTGGCACGCTCTTCTAGCCCTAAATTAATGCCACTTCCAACAGAGCGGGATGATGTGCAAGAGCTCGTTTTTACTGCTTCACCAGAGGAAATTTTAAAGCCATTTAAACAAACACGAGAGCCGATGAGGGAAAAATCAATGCACGAGATGTTAGAGGAGGTAGTGCATAAAAAACAAGAGTTGTTGGAAGAAACCCCGAGTTTATTTCCTGAACTTTCTGATGTTGAGCATGACGGCCAAGCAGAACATATTATTCGGGAAATTCTTGAGGATTCTGAGGCTTTTTATCGTTCAACAGCGGTGCTTTATCAAGATTTTTCAGTTCGTTGTCGTATCCATGGTATGTCAAAGGTTCCTTTTAATCTTTCACAATTTCGGCGTAAATTGGCTATTGCTCAGGCTTTTGTTGATGAACAAACGGCTGTCAGTGAACATTGGAAACATATTTTGCAGATATCAGAAAGTTTAGAAGAAGATGTCCAAGGAGTCTTCTTGAATGTAGCACAGGCTGCATTAGGGGGAAAGCCATGTCCATCCGATGCATTTTTAGCACGTCTTTATGGGACTCATTCTTTAAGCCGTGCACGCCGACTTTTAACCTACTTTGAAGAGCGTGGTCTTATTGTTATTCATACGCATTTTAGTGGCCAACGTATTGTTGCATTTCCTGATCTTGGTGTTGAAACAGCACCAGGAGACCCCAAGGAACCCCTTTAACCAAATAAGCTGGAAACCGATTGTTCTGCTGCTGTCCTTGCAATTGCTTCCCCAATAAGGTCGGCAATGGGCAAAACACGAATATTATGGGCTTTCTCAATAGTTTGTGTTGGCATAATTGAATCTGTAATAACCAATTCTTTCATCTCTGAATTGGTAATTCGTTCGATTGCATTACCAGAAAGAACGCCGTGCGTGATATAAGCCGTGACACTATTGGCACCATGTTTAAGCAGAGCACTTGCTGCATTGCATAAAGTTCCACCTGAATCAACAATATCATCAAGCAAAAGGCAATCTTTTCCCGATACATCTCCAATGATATTCATAACCTCTGATTCACCGGGACGTTCACGACGTTTATCTACAATAGCAAGCAAACTATTCAAACGCTTGGCGAGCGAGCGTGCGCGTACAACACCACCCACATCAGGTGAAACAACAATAACATTTTCAAGAGAATAATGTACTTTGACATCGCGAGAAATAACAGGAACAGCATAGAGATTATCCGTAGGGATATCAAAAAAACCTTGAATTTGTCCTGCATGAAGGTCCAATGTTAAAACACGATGGGCCCCTGCTTCAGTAATCAGGTTGGCAACAAGTTTTGCGGAAATGGGAGTACGCGGACCAGGTTTACGGTCTTGGCGGGCATAGCCAAAATAAGGGATAACAGCTGTGATGCGACGTGCCGAAGAACGACGAAGCGCATCAATCATGATGAGTAATTCCATCAAGTGATCATTGGCTGGATAGGATGTAGATTGCAAAACAAACACGTCCTGTCCACGCACATTTTCATGCAATTCTACGAAAATCTCTTGATCAGCGAAACGTTTTACGGTGGCTTTTCCTAAGGGGATGTTCAAATAATTTGCAACATCTTCAGCTAGGCGTGGATTAGAATTTCCGCAGAAAAGTTTCATAGTAGAACCTCTGAATTATTATGGTGGGAATGCGACACGGTTTTTAATTTCTTTTTATTAAATTGCAAGAGAACAATTACAAAAGCCTTACAATTTTATCGATTATTGTTAAAGAGCTATGCGGTATGTTTTCTCTTTTTCCAAAAGTTTGTTTCTTTTAGAGCAAAGTTTTTTCTCCATGTGACAAAGAAATACGTATTGATTAAGCTTTTTGGTTATTACTTTATAAAAAAATGCTTTCAATATGGGGAATGTTTCATATTTAAGATGAATGAAGAGGAGTAAAAAAGAGGAGTATCATCTTGCCTTCAATCATTATAACCAAACATTGAAAATGATTCAGAGCAAAAGCTATCATATTTTATGGGCTGGTAAATAATTTTGTAAAAAAAGCAAAGCAAAATACAATGGGATTTATTTTTACATTTGAGTAAAAAGTTTAGTTTTGCAGTTTTGGTATTGTTTTAAAGCATAAAAGAGGATCATTTTTTATTTTTTAGCATAATAGCAGAAATTTGCCGTCCGTAATCAGGTTCGCTGCGGTGGATTGCACGGCGATAGGAGAAAAAACGCTTTTCATCTTTGTAGGTACAAAGCTCCACACAAGAAGCATTAACGCCTGCTTTGATGAGTTGATTCATAATGAATGCCCACAGATTAAAGTAAAAGTGATTTATTTTGTCTGTTTTTATAAAATATTTTTGGTATTTGCAGTGGCAATCAATAAATTGGTCGTAAAATTCACTTGTTACTTCGTAGTGACAAGGACCAATACAAGGTCCAAGGACTGCTGTTATTGATTGTCTTTTGGCACCTTGTTTTTCCATAACAGCAATTGTTTTCTCGATAATTCCATTTAAGCTTCCGCGCCAGCCAGCATGAGTTGCAGCGATGACACCTGCTTGTGGATCAGCAAACAGAATGGGTCCACAATCTGCTGTAAGAATGCCGATTACGAGTTCTTGTGTGGTGGTAACGAGAGCATCGGCTCTAGGAGGGGAGCCGATAAAAGCTTTATCAACGACAATGACTTCACAAGAGTGTATTTGATTGACAGTGACTAAATTTTGTATCTCAACATCAAAATAATGAGCGACCAAAGTGCGGTTTTGTGTAATATGTTCAGGGTGATCATTTGAGCTTTGTCCAACATTAAGGCTTTGGTAAAGGCTTTTTGAAACACCACCTTGACGAGTAAAAAAACCATGTTCTATCCCATGGGTGTGTAAAGTAGAAAGATTTTTTGCAAGAATGGGATGAGGGATAGATTTCATAAAAGTTCCTTATGGAGATTATTTGAAGTGAGGGTGGAGATGTTCATATTTATCAATGAATATTTCAGATAATGATGTGCTTATTGACAAAAGCGCCGATCATCAAAATTGGGGAGGTATGGAGATGTTTTTATCACTGAAATGTAAAACTTTAAATAATTTTCCCATTTGATCTTGACCAGCGAGCCGTTCGATGTCTTGGCGGATTTTGTCTTGCAAAGGAGCACTTTTGCCAACTCCAAGCTGTTTTGCGCGCTCCAGTAGCCCCATTTTTAAAAGAAAATCTCCTTGCTCGAAGATTTCAGCAA
Source organism: Bartonella sp. MR168JLCBS (assembly GCF_042194175.1). NCBI lineage: Bacteria > Pseudomonadati > Pseudomonadota > Alphaproteobacteria > Hyphomicrobiales > Bartonellaceae > Bartonella > Bartonella sp. MR168JLCBS. Next base: position 186,211 of record NZ_JBHIMP010000002.1, read on the forward strand.
AACAACCTTGTTCAAGGGCTATGTTTTTTAAAAAAGAAAAACCAACATGGGATGTTAAATCATGTTCACCAGGGGCATCAAAAATATCACGAAATCTATGTTTTGACAGTGCTTGCAAGGTATCGCCAAATGCAAGATCAGCAGCACCATAATCAATGAGCAAAGCAGAACCTGTCACTTGCACTAAATGGTGGCTGATTTGTTGCATGAATTGATGCCGTAAGGGGGCATATTCAAAAATTGTTCCGTCAGGCACTTTAGAACAATAGGTTTGTAGATAAGAAGAGGGAAGTTTATGCGGGGCAGCAATAAAGATGAGATCTCCATCTTGATTGACTGTAATGCAGCGCTCTTTCCATTCTCCATTGACTTTAATATATTGGTTGATAGGGAGTGTATCGAGAAATTCATTAGCTATGAGGAAGAGAGGTTTTGAAGGAATTTGATTAAAATTTTCAATGCTATGGATTTGTTTTTGATAAGGGCAAAGGCGCTTTTTTTGTTCTTTTGCAAGCTTTTTACTTATTTCAAGGAGAAAAACTTCAGCAGATTCAAATGCTGTCGTGGATAATTTTTGAATGGTACGCAAAACATCATCCATGAGAGTTCCACGTCCTGGACCTATTTCAGCGAGGATAAAAGGGCGAGGAAAACCATGAGCGTTCCAGCTTGCGAGAACCCAAATCCCAATCATTTCTCCAAATAATTGGCTTATTTCAGGTGCTGTAATGAAATCACCGGTACGTCCAAAAGGTGTTTGTGTTTGATAATAACCAAATTGAGGATCGGTAAGTGCCAACGTCATATATTGGCTAACAGTGATTGGTCCATTAAGGGCAATAATTTCTTTAATTTTTTCTTTTAGATTGGCCATTTTCTGTCGATTTATATTTAAAGGCATGGAGAAGAAGATAAAACCCTAAAAGAAGCATGGGAAGAGATAAAGCCATGCCATAGGTAAAACCAGTAGAATGGAAAAGAGTTGAAAACCATTCTGGATCTTCTTGAGGCGCACGGTAAACTTCAGAAATGCTGCGCGCTACTGCGTAGCCTATAATAAATGTTCCTGCAACAGCTCCAGGGCGCTTTAATGCTTTAAAGGCAAAAATGATAAGGCATAAGATGATGAAGAGAAGAAATCCTTCCATGAAAGCTTCGTAAAGTTGGCTTGGATGGCGCGGTAGATAGTGAGGATCGAGAGGAAAACAAACAGCCCAAGGACGTGTAGTAATATTGCCCCATAACTCTTGGTTAATGAAGTTGCAAATTCGTACAATGCCGATACCGATAGGAGCACCTGCAGCAATGATATCAAACATGGCTCGTATGTTAATATGATTTTTACGGGCAAACCAGATCATAGCAATGATAATACCAATAAGTCCGCCATGAAAGGACATTCCCCCATCCCATACGGCAATGATAGCACTTGGATGGTTAAAATAGTAAATGGGATCCCATACAAGAACTTGTCCTAAACGCCCTCCGACAACAACACTTATGGCAGACCAGACAACAAAATCTCCGATCTTTTCTTTATCCATAGGAGGGTGGTCTCTATACCATAGAGATGTTTTTTTTAATAATTTTTGCGCATACCACCAAGCAAAAAGAATACCCACCACGTAACCAAGTCCATACCAATGAAGTGCTATGGGACCTAGCTGGATAATGACAGGATCAAGAAAAGACGGAAAAGCAATGGCTGGACAAGACAGATTATTCATGAATTAAGCATCTTACATTATACGAGATGAATATGAAGTGACTCTAATGGTCAGAAATGACAGATGAATGCGCAATGGTCAAGTCAGTAGGGAGGCTAGTCAGAAAGGGGGATAGATTTCCACTGGTTTATCGCGGTAAAAAAAATGGTGATAAAAGAAATATTAAAAAATCTTAAAAAGATCGTCACGAAAAATCTGCACAGTATGTAAAATATAGGGTAAAAGGAACAAATTACAGTATCTAAATGTTATGAGAATACGCTATAATGCGTGCGTCAATAATTAAAATTTAAGGAAAAATGTTATGCGTAATGGATCAAATCGTATTCTTGATGAATTAGCAAAATTAGCAACAGATGCTGCTGACGTCGCGCAAGGTATACGACGTGAAGCTGGAACAGCTTTTCGTGTGCAGGCTGAAAAGATAGCAAACAAACTTGATCTTGTTTCTCGCGAAGAGTTTGAGACTTTTAAGGAGATGGTGCTGAAAATCCATGCTGATAATGCTGATTTGAAAAGGCGCCTTGATGATTTAAAAAAAGATGATTTAAAAAACGCAGACACAAAAAAGTAAGATAGTTTCTTAAAAAAAAGAATCTTCAAAAAAAATATCCCCAATTTTTCAATATGATGCGTGAAACTAAAAAATGCTTAATCTTGAGTCTGTTAGAGCGGAGCATTTGTTTATTTTTGATTTTTTTTTGGGTAAAATACATTTTTTTGAATCAGGGGGGCTGGCGCTATGAAATTGTATCAATACACTGAAAAGACTTGATGATTCGTTTTATGACTATCAGGTTGCCCTAAACAGCGCGATTGTGTTCTGGGTGTTTGTGTACTGTCGATGTTTTTATGTGTATTTGTTTGGTGTAAAGGTTCTGATTGTAGCAAAATATTGTTACAGTTTAGGCGGTTTATATTCTGTTGACAATGTTTTTAAGATGATTGAGGATTGTGATGAGGCTTGCATTTTGCGCCACAGAGAGAAAAGAGCACCCTGTTGACTTTATCGAACAGATTGCCTGTGAATATGATTGGTCGTTTGAGCGGGATGCGCAAGATGAAATTAGCGTTTGTGTGGAAGGAAAGCGCGCAAATTATCGTCTTGCTTTTTCATGGATGGAAGAGCATGAAGCACTTCATTTGGCTTGTTCGTTTGATCTCTCTATTAAAAATGCTCGAACAGCTGAAATACAGCGCTTATTGCTAGCAATTAATGAAAAGTTGTTGTTGGGACATTTTGATTACTGGCAAAGGAATAATTCAGTTATTTATCGGCAAGGTCTTCTTTTGGCTGGTGGGATGCATCCATCTCATATACAGGTTGAAACATTGTTGATACATGCACTTAAAGTCTGTGAAAGCCATTATGTTGCATTTCAGATGGTTGCTTTGTCGGGAGAAAGTGCTTACAAGGCACTGCAGTACACTTTGTTTGAAACTGTAGGGAATGCCTAAAATACACAGTCTGTTATTTTTACAGATGGTTTGCTGAAATATTGCTCATAGGGGGATATCAAGAATAGCGCGTAATCCCCCAAGTGGGCTTTCATCTAATTGTATATTGCCACCATGGCTGCGTGCTATGTCTTGAGCAATAGAAAGACCAAGTCCTGTTCCACTTGCATCTTGATTTCGTGCTTTATCAAGTCGAAAGAATGGCTTAAAAACTTCTGTACGCATATTTTCATGAATTCCAGGTCCATTATCATCGATTATCAATATAAAAGATTCTTGTTGAGAGTTAGCTGTTAGTTTAACGGTTGTGCCGTAACAAAATGCATTTGATACAAGATTGCTGACCAAGCGTGTGAAAGCACGGGGACGTACTTGTATTTCTGTAGGACCTTCAATGGTGTAAGAAAATTGACGTTTGTGAAGATGAGCATCGGCGGAGAATTTTTGCATAAGAGCATTTAAATCAAAAGTCTTGACACTTTCACTTCCTTCACCACGAGCAAAAGCAAGATAATCTTCTAATATATTTTGCATGTCACTTACATCTTGCTCAAGCGGTTTAGTATCAAAGTCAGTATTTACTAATGCTAGCTGAAGTTTAAAGCGTGTAAGAATGGTTCTTAAATCATGGCTTACTCCTGAGAGCATCATGGTGCGTTGTTCGATTTGGCGTTCAATACGTTCTCGCATACGTAAAAAAGCAATGCCAGCACGACGGACTTCATCAGCTCCTTGTGGTTGAAATCCTTTTGGTAAAGGACGACCGCGTCCAAAGCTTTCTGCTGCTTCAGCCAATTGTTGAATAGGTTTAATTTGATTGCGCAAAAAGTAAATTGCTATCAGTAATAAAACAAGAGCTGTTCCTACCATCCAGCTTAAAAAAATAGCAGTATTGGAAGCGTAGGCTTGGCTGCGTGGAGCAAAGACGCGTAAGATATTGTGACCAAGGTGGATACGGATTTCAACAAGATCAGAATCTCCTACGGTATCGATCCAGAAGGGACGGTTAATTTGGCGGGTGATTTCTTCACTTAAAAAATAGTCAAGAATTGCAAAAAATGGCTTAGGTCCTGGAGGGGGTAAGGAGGTAGGAGATAGAATAGAAATGTTTAATCCCATGCGTTGTTGTGCAATACGCTTGATATCTCCATAGTTATCTTGTTGTGGATATGTTTCAAGAATATCAATAATGGCTGAAATGTCATGCACGACAGCCATTGAAAGACGCTCGGTTACCATTTGCCAATGGCGTTCCATAAAGACATAAGCAATGACTGTTTGCAGCAGTACCATTGGAGCGATAATAATGATCAAAGAGCGAGCATAAAGCTGTTTAGGCATTTTTTTCGTTAACCATCGAAGAAAAAATCTTAAAGGTTTGATCATTCTTGTGCCTATTCAATAGAGAGTTTGTACCCTATTCCTCGCACGGTTTGGAGCCATATAGGCAGTGCTGGGTTTTTTTCGATTTTACGACGAAGGCGGTTGATCTGTACATCAATGGCACGTTCACTTATATTGCTGTCATCGGCCGCGAATTTATGGCGCGGAATTGTATCGCCTGCATTTTCGGCAAAAATGACCATCATTTCTTGTTCTTTATCTGTTAATTTAATAATTTCTCCCCCTTTTTTGAGTTCGCGCCGTGAAATTGAAAATATATAAGGTCCAAAAACGATCTGCTCAATTTTGGGTTGGTGAGGGGGAAAGCCACGCCGTAAAATGGCATTGATACGAAGGAGAAGCTCACGAGGGTCAAAAGGCTTAGCAAGATAATCATCTGCACCCGCTTCTAAGCCATGGATACGATTGTCTATTTCTGATAAAGCTGTTAGCATGAAGATAGGAACATCCTTTGTTTGGCGGAGTGAATGAGTAAGATCAATACCGTTTTCACCAGGCATCATGACATCAACAATAAGAAGATCAAAATCTAAACTTGCCAACAGTCGTCTTGCTTCATTAGCATTGGCTGAAACTGAAACACGAAATCCATTTTTAATGAGAAACTGAAATAAAAGATTGCGGATACGAGTGTCGTCATCAATCACAAGAAGGTGAGGTGCGTCATCACACAAAACTTGAACATGATCGGACATTCTTAAAAACCTTGATAAAAATTTAGTTTACATAAAATGCAAGTTTACATAAGTTGTATAAAGCTGTCGAGCAGCACCTTTACTTTAAAGGAGAGAAAGTTTTATTTATAAATTTAAAAAAGTTATTTTTGAAAAGGATATTATGGGTAGTCTTAATATACATATTATTCCAGTTACGACATTCCAACAAAATTGCACTTTGCTTTTTGATAGTGAATGTAAAACGGGGATTCTCGTTGATCCCGGTGGTGATTGGCCGCGGATTCAAGACGTAATCGAAAAGAATGGCGTTATCGTTGAGGCTATTTGGATAACACATGGTCATTTTGATCATGTGGGAGCAGCAATGCAAGCGAAAGAGGCGCTTAATGTAAAAATTATCGGTTCACATCGCGATGATAAGCCTGTGATGGATGCCGTGAGCGAAAGCGCAAGAAATTACGGCATCACTGATGCGTGCATCTGTATTCCTGACCAATGGTTAGAAGATGGTGAGTGCGTTCATTTTGCTGGACATGTGTTTAAGGTTTTTCACACCCCAGGACATTCTCCTGGTCATGTTATTTATTTCAATGAAAAAGAACGCTTAGCTCTCTTGGGTGATGTGCTCTTTCGTGGTTCTATTGGACGCACTGATTTCCCCTTCTGTTCTCATGAAAAATTGATGCACTCTCTTCGAGAAAAAGTTTTACCCTTAGGCGATGATGTTTGTTTTATCTGTGGGCATGGTCCTAAAAGTAGCATAGGCTATGAGCGACAAAATAATTCTTTTCTTCAAGATTTTAATATATGAGCAAACAAAAAAACGCTTTGAAGCGTTTTTTTGTGCCATTTAAGACTTTTTTAGTAGAACAGAAGTTAATTTATTGGGGCATAACAAATGTGTTCCAAACCATTACGGTCTCGAAAAGTCCCTGTTTTAGGGTTGAAGGAACGGTATTTTTTCTTGCAATAGTTAAGCCAATTAGATTCTAATGATTGCTGGAGTGGCTCATATTCCGCCGTTTGCTGCACCTGATAAACTCTTTGATTTTGCGGAACTTTTTGATAAATTACCTGATTTTGTGGTACTATTTGATAAACCACTTGTGGCTGTTCTGTTTTTTTTAAAATTGTACCAAGAACACCCACTGCTAAAGCATCTCCTGAGTTGTCTATATGAATATTACTGTGTTTTGTCTTTTTACGCTCAATGTGATGATATGTTTTGTTTTCAACATGATGATGTTGATGATGATGTTGATGATGATGATGATGATGATGATGATGTTGATGATGATGTTGTTGTTGTTGATGTTGTTGTTGTTGTTGTTGTTGTTGTTTCTTGCTTTTGTCGTTGTCATTAGAACAGCCGTTGAAATCATCAATAAACTTTTGGAAATCATCAGAAAAAAAGCCACGTTTTCTATCAGAACAACGGGAGCGAGAAAAACTGGAACGCAAGATATCAATTTCCTTATTCATTTCCCTTATCGCATCATCTCTTTCTTTACGCATCTTCCTCTTCATATCATCTATTTCTCTCGTGAGAGGGTGAGTAAAGTCCCATGCCATATCCGCAAGCGTTGCATTTAGCGGCATGAAAACGGTTGCAGTTGACATTGCTGATAATACCGCTAACCTGATC